>CALCGJ010000045.1 GCA_937900965.1 uncultured Bacteroidota bacterium
CTCCAGATCCTTCTGAATTGTTCCATACTCAATATCGTTGGTTAAATCTGTGGTCCTGAATCCTTCGGAGGGGTGCGTGCAACCAGGATCCACATAGCGTGAAACGTCATATCTTTCCCAATCTTTCAGCTGAAAGGGAGTTGGTGGAATAAATGATTATCCATACACAATATATTGTTTGAAGAGAACTTTCCGTTGGTTTATATAACAAAACAGCCACCCGTCACCTTCTTTCAGTAAGAAATGTGGGAGCAGATCGCTTGCAAAAAAACATTTAGTCATTTGACCTCTTTTTAATGAGCTTTGCACTGTTATCAATAGCCCCAACCATTGATGCGTACCTAGTGCTATTCACAATATCTTCATCTGTAATTATGTGAAGGTCAATTAAACCGTTTGTTTTATACCCTGTTTTCATTAAGTTAAGTTCTGAAAGGCATAAACTCCATCCATCAAACCATGCTTCTAATTCTTTTTCCTGACATGCATCCCCTCTGAAATGTATTAGTATATCAATATCACTTGCAGGTCCTGATGTAGCATTTTTTGTACTCCCAATTAGGTACATCGCCTCAACTCCAAATTTTTCAAGATTTAATTTCGCGGCAATTTTACATGCCATTTCATGACGCCAGATCCAATGAATATCAGATTGAACAGGTAATAAATCAGCAGAGTTCTCATCCATGCCCTCCTCTTTATCTTTATCTCGTTCTAACGTTTTCAGTGTTATCAATAATTTCTTATTGAAAATATAGGCACTGATGATCGAAGCAATCGTGTTCAACAACTTTTGCTCCTCGGGTAAAAATTGACTGTCAACAACTAATCGTTTGAATTTAACATAATACACCTCAATTTTACCAAATACTCTCTCGTCAATAACAATATCAGCATACTGGACCCACTCTGTTTCAGTCCAACCGGGCTCCATATAAATTTTATTTTCAAATGTTATCTTTACTCTGGTGATCATAGGATATTGCCAGCCACCCCAAATATGCTTAGCGATTTCCATTAGAAATTTCTCAACAGGCAAATTCTCATTAACTATTCCCTGTACCTTATACAGGCATTTCATCTCTTTTTCCCTCTCTCTAAGGCTGGATATGATATCCTTGTATGCAGAGTTGTCCAGAATCATAAATATTGTGTTTTCAGGTCAATAATTAAGCCAAAGATACATTTTTATACTTTTATCCCTGACTATAATGGTATCCATTAATTTCCGTTCCAACTCCTAAAAACAATCAGTGGAATTTGTACTTTTGCTTACTCGATCCTGGATCCTGGATCCTTGATCCTGGATTTACAAGCCATATATTGTATTATATTAAATAAGCCTCTATGTCCGGAAGAACCTTTGCTGAAAAAATTTTTGGAGCCGATGCCGGCAGTATCGTGTTTGCAGCACCCGATATCATCCTTTCGCACGACAATACTGCCAGTATTTACAGTACGTTTAAGAAAATGGGAGGAGAATCCCTGGTAAACGCGGATGCCCTCTTGATCACCCTCGATCACAATGCGCCCCCTACAAACTCAAAACTGGCTAACGATTACCAGACAATTCGCGATTTTGCCGGTAAATTTGGTGTGAAGAATTTCCATGATGTTGGTGAGGGGATCTGTCATCAGTTGATGGCCCTCTATGCACGCCCGAAAATGATCATTGTGGGAAGCGACAGCCACACCAGCACAGCCGGGGCTTTCAATGCATTCGCTGCCGGGATTGACCGGACCGAGACGGCTGGTCTCTGGAAACAGGGAGAGACCTGGTTTAGGGTTCCCGAAACTTTGAAGATCACACTACTTGGCAAATTACCTGAAGGGGTGTATTCAAAAGATCTTGCCCTCTGGATCATCGGAATGATCGGCAGCAGTGGTGCCGACTACTTGTCAATCGAATACCACGGCGAAGGAGTTCAATCCCTCTCCATTGCCGACAGGATGGTTCTTGCTAACCTGGCCAGTGAAATGGGGGCAAAGAATGCTGTATTTCCAGCTGACGAAATACTGCATACATACCTGGAAAAAGAGACTGAAGGGGTTTGGGCTGATCCTGATGCCACATATATCAAAGAGGTCACGATCAACCTGACGGATCTCTTTCCTGTCGTAGCGGCTCCACACCATGTTGATAACGTCAAGGCCATTTCGGAAGTTCAGGGAACAAAGATCCAGCAGGCTCTGATTGGGACCTGTACGAATGGCCGGTTGGAAGATCTTCGGGAAGCAGCAGCCGTTCTGAAAGGGAAAAGGATTCCCCGCTTCATGCAACTTCTTGTCATCCCCGCCTCCAAAGAGATCTATTTGCAAGCAATGAAGGAAGGTCTGATTGAGACGTTAATCGATGCAGGAGCCAATGTCCTTTCCTCTTCATGCGGGCCCTGCCTCGGGACCGGACAAGGGATCCCAGCCGATGGATATAATGTGATCTCCACAGCAAACCGGAATTTCAAGGGCCGGATGGGAAATCCAAGCTCAAATGTATACCTTGCTTCACCGGCTACTGTTGCCATATCGGCGCTTCATGGAGAGATCACCGATCCCAGGGGAACCAGGCATAAGGATCTCTATCCGTTCCATATTCCTCAGAGTGCGACTATCGACATCCGGGAAGGAGATGATCGCTATAACTCCCACTCCTGGAACTACGCCGATGTGGATAACCTCAATACCGACCAGATGTTTGCCGGAAACCTGACCTACAATGTTCAAAGCTCAGAACCGGATAAGATATTACCATATCTCTTTAAAGGGTTCGACGACAGTTTTGCCGAACGCGTAACACCTGGCGATATCATCATGGCCGGTGCAAACTTCGGATGCGGCAGCTCACGGGAACATCCTGCTGTAGGGCTTTCCGGTGCCGGAGTGAAGGCAGTGATCTGTAAATCGGTCAACCGGATCTTCTATCGCTCCTCTGTTAACCAGGGGTTGCCAATTATCCTGCTTCCCGAAGCTGTAGATGCATTTAATCAGGGGGATCTGGTGAAAATTGATTTTGCTCAGGGTATCGTAAATATAGCGGGCAAGGAGTTCCGGTTTGCCCCTCTGCCGTCCAAACTGATGGATATTTTTCAGGCTAAAGGACTTGTCAATTATATAAAAAGCCGATGAAAAGGCTGCTCCGGGGAGTCCTGTTTGTTATCGTCTCAATCCTATTGGTCTGGATCCTGAAACAGGCTTTCCCGAAGAATACCGGAGCGCTGAACTTCTTTCTCATCTTTCTTCTCCTGGATGCCTTTCTTTGGGTAATGACATGGCGCGAGATCCGCTCCATGAAGCCGGTTTGGAAATACCTTCTTGGAGCCCTGTTCTGGCTTCCGCTCACCCTGGTGATTATGGGAGTCTTTTATGGGTTTTTCAGCACCTTCTATTACTGGCCCCGCTTTGTAAAGACATACCTGATGAGCTTTGTTTTTATAGCTTATGCTACAAGGATCCTTCCCATTATTACTCTTTTTGTCACCCTTCTATACCAGGGAGTCCTCCTGATTCTGACAAGTCTCTCTGCCCGTTTTGGCTCCTGGAACCGGAGACCCAGGAAACTTTTTTTGACAGGATGGCTTCTGGGATTGATCCTGTTCCTAATTATGCTGGCCGGGATGGTGTTTTGGGAGCATCATTTCAAGGTGAGAACAACAGTTGTTGAACTCGAAGAACTTCCCCGTTCGTTTGACGGACTTCGAATCGTCCAGATCTCCGATCTTCACCTGGGAAGCTGGAACCAGACAACTAAATTGGAAGAGCTCGTTGACCTGATCAATGGATTGAATCCGGATCTGCTGTTTTTCACAGGAGATATCTGTAACTATTCAACTACCGAAGTCTGGCCTTTCCAGGAAATTCTAAGGAACATCAAAACGAACTATGGCATCTATGCAATTCTGGGGAACCACGATTATGGAGACTATATGACATGGGCCTCCAAAGAGGCAAAAAATCAAAATATGCTGAACCTTTATAGGTTTTATAATGAGTTGGGGTGGAAGTTATTAAGAAACGAACATGAAGTGTTGGTGCTCAATGGTGACAGCCTCGCAATAATTGGTGTGGAAAACTGGGGAGCAATTGGCAGGTTTCAACGACTTGCCGACTTGCCGGAAGCTCTTGCCGGTACTGAAACAATCTCTGCGAAACTCTTACTCTCTCATGACCCTACACACTGGGATAGTATCGTAAGCAAATTGTATCCCGATATCAATCTCACTTTTTCAGGACATACACACGGCGGACAGGTTGGGATTGAAACCAGTGATTGGCAGTGGAGCTTCGTAAAGTATATTTATCCTGAATGGGCCGGCCTGTATAAAAAAGTGACGGGAGCAAGTACAACACAATATCTATATGTAAACCGTGGTGCAGGAACCATTGGATACGCCGGGCGGGTTGGGATTTGGGCAGAGGTAACTCTGATCATATTAAGATATAGGGTCGGGGCATGCCCCGACCGTACGGATGGGAGTGATGGAGGTGATGTTGAGGTTGGTGGATTTTAATTTTTAGTTGTACTTTCATTGCCGATTACAAATATCGATGAAAATGAAGATGAAAAAAGAACGGCTTGTGGAGGACTCCGGTGTCAGGTATCACCACCTGGTAAATAATCTCCGAACCGGTGTGGTTATTTACCAGGCAGTGAATGATGGGGAAGACTTTATCTTCAAGGATATCAATAAAACCAGTGAACGAGTTAATAAAGTCCGGAAAGAAGAGATCCTCGGTAAAAGCGTACAGGAAATTTTTCCATCCGTGACAGAGATCGGACTCTTTGACATATTTCAACGTGTTTACCGAACCGGTAAGTCTGAGCATCTTCCTCTTGTCTTGTATAAGGATCAGAGAATAGCAGAGTGGGTTGAGAACTTTGTTTTTAAACTTCCATCCGGAGAGGTGGTTGCAATATATGATGATCTCTCCGAGTATAAAATGGTGGAAGAGAAACTGCGGAAGAGTGAAGAGCGGCTACAGCTTTCACTCGACATCATGGATGTTGGTTTGTGGGATTGGCATATTCCTACCGGTAAAGTCTTTTTCAGCGATCTCTATTTCACCATGGCAGGATACAAACCTGGCGAGTTTGAAGCAAACGTTAATGGCTTTATAAGTCATCTCCACCCCGATGATGTTTCAACCACACAGGAGAAGGTGGATGCCGTCATTAATGATCCTATAAAACCATATGAAGCTGAGTTTAGGTTCAAAAGGAAAGATGGTTCCTATATATGGATCCAGGCAAAGGGAAGAATCGTGGAGTTGGATGAGGGAGGCAGACCTGCAAGAATGCTGGGTACTCATACCAATATCACACCACTCAAGAATCAGGTTGAAGCAGAACATCAAAAAGCTAATGAAGCAATTGAAAGACAGAAGATCCTACTGGAAGTTTCCCGTTTATATGATCCTGATTTTCAAAAGACCTGGGAGTCCATCTCCGAGAAAACTACCCCTATATTAAATGCTGACAGAACAAGTATCTGGTCGTTTTCTCAGGATAAGTCCTTGTTAATATGCGAAGATCTCTTTATAAGATCATCCTCAGAACATTCTTCACGGGTCGAACTGATTTGTGATCACTATCCTTCATATTTAAAAGCACTTGAAAAATCAAGGTATGTTGATGCCTCAGACGGAGTCAATGATCCCAGGACAACAGAATTCACAACGCATTATCTGAATCCCTTAAACATCAAATCGCTTTTGGATGTCCCTGTCAGAAAAGGAGGTCAGCTATCGGGAGTGATCTGTTTTGAGTACATCTCCAACATCTACACCTGGAGTCTTGAAGAGAAAGAATTTGCCGCTTCTCTTGCCGATATTGTTTCGGCAAAGTTTGAATCCAGGGAGAGAAGCCGGACAGAAAAGGAACTCTCGGATTCAGAAAACCGTTACCGGAATATCCTTGACAACGCCAATATCGGTATATTCAGAACCACGGCAAACGGCAACTTCCTTTTCGGTAATCCGGCTATGGTTTCTATTCTGGAGTTTGATTCCCTGGATGACTTGCTGAAGTCCAATGCTGCTCAATTTTACCGGTCAGTTCAGGAACGGGAAAAGTACATCATTCAGCTTCAGAAGAAAAAAGTTTTGAGGAATTATGAAGTTAACCTTGTTTCACACCGGGGAAGCCTTCGGATTTGCCTGATCAACTCCTTTTGGGAGGGAGAAGAGATTGTTGGGATGATTATGGATGTCACAAACCAGAAAAAGATACTTGAAGACCTGGATGAGGCAAAGCAACGTGCAGAAGAATCAGACAGGTTAAAGACCTCATTGTTAGCCAATATGAGTCATGAACTCCGCACCCCGATGAACTCCATTCTAGGGTTCTCAGAGTTGCTGCTTAACGATGCTGAAGATCCTGATACAGTGCTTTACTCCAAACGAATTCATCGTTCAGGGAAACGACTGATGAATACACTACAGACAATCCTTGAACTAGCTGATATTGAGACGACTAAGTCAAAACTTGATTTCAAAGAGGTAGATTTGCTAAAGATAATATCTTCTGTTATTTCGCCGTTTCAAGCCCAGGCAAGCGAAAAAGGATTGTATCTGGTGACTGAGATTGATGCACAGCATAAGGCAACAGGCGATAAAAATCTGCTTAAGCTTGTATTTCAGAACCTGATCGATAATGCAATAAAATTTACTGAAACAGGGGGAGTTACCATAGAAACAAGCACACTAAAAGTTGATGAAAAAGATTGGGTCCTGATCCATTTCAAAGATACCGGGATAGGCATTTACGAAAAGGACTTTGCCCCAATCTTCCAGGAGTTTCGTCAGGCCAGCGAAGGTTATAATCGTCTCTATGAGGGAACCGGACTGGGGCTTACACTGTCTGCAAAAATGATCGAGTTGATAGGTGGTTCGATAACAGTGGAAAGCGAACCGGGACTGGGGTCCGTTTTTACAGTTTGGATCCCCTTATCAGTGGACAAACCAGGATCAACCGAAATAACCGAACCTCCTGATGAAGAGAACCAGGATCAAGGTGTTTTTGGAATCCATATAGCGTTTGAACTTCCACATCTGCTTGTTGTAGAGGATAATGAAGATAATGCTGAGATCGTGAAACTCTACCTGAAGTCGAGTTACAGGATAGACCGTGCTCCGGAAGGGGCTACTGCCTTGAAAATGGCAGAAAATAAACAATACGATGCAGTGTTGCTCGATATGAACCTGGGAATCGGGATGGATGGATTGGAGATCGCCAGTCAACTGTCTGCTTTGAACGCATACAAGAAGATACCTATCATTGCTATTACCGGCTATACCATGAGCGAAGACAAAGAGAAAATCTTATCTGGTGGATGTACACATTATATTGCCAAACCATTTACAAAATCAGATCTTGTATCGATGCTTTCAGAAGTGTTGAACACAGGAAATTAAAACCTGAAAATATGGATCTGAATGAAGGGACTACTTTCTCTTTATCTGTACCGCTAGTTGATAGCCCTGGAGACCTGGATAAATGATACCTCAATATCTCCACCCTGGGGATATATACTGATCCAATTGTTGTCTTCACGGTACCATGGATCCTGATCTTTCACGCTTATCAGGCGTTCGTTGACCTCTCCGTTGGTTGAGACATTCCGGATAGCCAAACCACCACTGGTCTGATCTCCTTTCCCATATCGCATAAGAATGTTGAAGCTCTTGTCAGAAAGGTTTTTCACTTTCATGTAAATGAAGTTGTTACGACGGGATGCAATGTTCACCGGTTCAAACGGGAACTTCTGCTCTGCCCCTTCCTTTATGATAACTGGTGTGCTAAGTACATCTGCAATCGCATTCTCAGAAATGGTTTTTCTGATCTTGGCTATCATCTGCCGGGGATAATCCTCCATAGGCAGAAAGGTGATTGCACGTGTAAAAGCATCAATCGCTTTGTCGTATTCATAGGTGTTGAAAAAGCCATCTCCCTCCCCTACCGCTTTGTCGTAATCCGCCTTGTTTGCCCGATAAATACTGTCGATCCTGACATTCGTTACACGTAACTGCTCTTTCGGATGCTCCTCGACGGGAAACAGGTCCAATGCCTGCTGGAAATTATCTCTTGCTTTATAATACTCCTTTAAGGACAAAAACAGATCTCCATTCGCCACAAGTTTGTCAAACGTCTGTCTTCGACCCTGGATATCAGCCAGGATCCCGTTGATCTCCTTGATCTTCTCCCTGGGATAACTCTGTTTTGTTTTGATCAGTGAAGCATCCTGGTATGCCGCCCGGGCCTCTTCATAACTCTTTTCAACCAGAAGTGCATCCGCGTTTGTAATGGCCGCCTGATATTCATCATTTACCCGCTTAATTTCTGCGAGTATCCGGTCTATTTCAACAATCTGATCCTGCCAGTATATCTTCTCAGGCCTCAATTCTCCTGCTTTTGTATACTCAGTTCTTGCCGAATCCAATGAACGATCACGTAAGAGGTTGTCTGCACTGGCAATCATGGAACCGTAGTCTTTGTCGATCTGAAGCTGCCGGGTTATCTCCTGCCTGATTGAATCGATTTGATGAATTTTTTGACCTGGATATTGTTCCGAAGGTTTCAGCTCCTGTGCCCTCTCAAAGGCAGCTATAGCCGGGTCCCATGATTTGTCGGTAAATAGCCTCTCTCCCGTCGCCACCTCCTCCTGATAGCGTTTCTCAAGAGCCTGCAGCCTGGCTATATCCTGCAAGGCTAAATCAATTTCTCCCAGTTTTGTTTTGGGGTACTCTTCTTGCGGTTTCAAGGCCGATGCCGTTTCAAACTCTCCCCTGGCAGCTGTCAGCAGATCAGCAGACATCAGGCTATCGCCACGCGTAACCGCCTGTGTATATTCCAACTCCAATTCTGCTATTCGTGCATTTTCAGCTATAATCTCATCAATCTCAGTTATTTTATCTGCCGGATAACTCTCAGTTGGTTTAAGTCCCAATGCCTGACTGTACCCATCCCTTGCATTTGTATAATCCTGATCGGCAAGCAGTTTGTTGGAGGAAGAGATCAAAGCAGCATACTGTTCATCCAAAACTTGCTGGTCGGTAATAGCGGCAAGAATGCTGTCGATTTGAGCAATCCTTAAGCCAGGCAAGGATTCGGCCGGTTTCAACGATTGAGCAGCAGTGAATGTGGTTCGGGCCGAATCGTAGATATTTCCGGACAGTTGTCTCTCTCCTTTGCTGATTGTCTCCTGGTACTCCTGATCCAGAGCCAGTTGTCGGGCAATCTCCTGCCTTATAGAATCTATTTGGTTAATCCTTGCGGTCGGATACTCCTCTGCTGGTTTTAATTTCAATGCCCGCTGATAGCCAGTAATTGCAGGATCCCAGGATTTCTCATAAAATAGTTTGTCAGCTGATGCCACCTCCTGCTGGTAACGCTCATCCAATGCCATTTGACTTGCTATTTCCTGTAAAGCAACCTCAATCTCTGCCAGTTTTGTCTTTGGATACTCTTCATCCGGTTTTAATCCTGATGCCACTTCAAACTCGCCTCTGGCAGGTATAAGCATATCAGCTGACATCAGGCTGTCACCCCGGGAAATCGCACCGGAATACTGCAACTCCAACGCTGCAATACGTGTGTTTTCAGCCACAATCCCATCAATCTCAGCCACTTTATCTGAAGGATAACTCTCAGTTGGTTTAAGCGCCAATGCCTGGCTGTACCCAGCCCTTGCATTGGTATAATCCTCACCGGCAAGCAGTTTGTCGGAGGAGGTGATCAAAGCAGCATACTGTTCATCCAAAATTTGCTGGTCGGCAAGAGTGGCAAGAATGCTGTCAATCTGAGAAATTCTTAAACCAGGCAAGGATTCGGCCGGTTTCAACGTTTGAGCAGCAGTGAATGTGATTCGGGCCGAATCCCAGACTTTGGCTGCAAACTGTTTCTCCGCAGATGCAACCACATCATTATATTCCTTATCAAGGGCCTTAAGTTGAGCAATCTCTTCGAGCTTGATGTCGATTGCAGCAATTTGCTTGGGAGGATAGGTCTCCCTGGGCCTGAGTCCCTGAGCTTGCAGGTATGCCTCTCTGGCCTGTTGCCACTTACTTCCCGCAAAGAGTTGATCTCCACTGGCAATTGCTTCGTCATATTGCTGATTCATCGTTTGCAACCTGGCTCGTTCAGCAAGTATCGCGTCAATCTCTGTTATTTTTAATGCAGGATAGGTTTCATTTGGTTTCAATGCCAGGGCTGATATGAACGATACTTTGGCCTGCTGGTATGCTTCTGACGCCAGCAGGCTGTCTCCTGAGGCCAAAGCAGACGCGTAATCAGCTTCCAGTTTCTCCTCCCGGGTCATAGTAGCGAGAATGATGTCGATTTCCCGGATTTTCGCCGCCGGGTAGGTCTCTTTCGGTTTCAACCCAACAGCTTCCTGGTAGCCCTCTTTCGCATTTTGATACTCCAGAAGATTCAGCTTCTCATCCGCGGCAGCTATAAGTTCTGCATAACGGATTTCAAGTGCTTCTCTATCAGCAAAAAGCCCGTTAATCTCATCGATTTTTTGAGCGGGATATGCCTCCTCAGGTTTCAGCTTCAATGCAGCCTGATACTGCTCCATGGACTGGGGATAAAGTTTGTCAGTGAACATCCTGTCGGCATTCTCCAGAATACGGGTATATTGGATGTCAATTTCCCTCTGCTGAGCAATGGCGGCTTCCATAAGGGTCTCAATCTCTGAAATCTTTTGTTGTGGATATACCTCCTGAGGTTTGATGAAAAGAGCGCCTTCATAAGCCGTTTTTGCTTCAGTAAGCAGCTCCTCTGCAAACAGTTTATCGGCATTGGTTATTGCTGATTTGTATCTCTCCTCCAAAGCCAGTTCATTCGCTTCCTGAACGCTTACACCTGCCATGGTTTTGGTAAGCATAGCCTTGGGGTAAGCTTCGTTGGGCTTGATGTTCAAAGCAAGCTGGTAATGTCGTCGGGCATCGCTGAAGTTCCTGGCAATATAGAAGCTGTCAGCAAGGTTGACCATGGTCTCGAAATCGGTATCAGTTTTTGTGATCCGGGCAAGGATTTCATCTATTCTACGAATCTTCTCTGCAGGATAGATTTCTTCTGGTTTCAATCCCAGAGCTTCTGTGTATTCACTCCTGGCTTCAGAATAGCGGGTCTCTTCAAATAGTTGATCTCCAAGCGTAATAGCTTTCTGGTATGCCTCTTCCAGTGCAGCAATGTCGGCCAGTATCTTTGTCAGTTCGTCGACCCGACCCAGGGGATAGGGTTCTGCCGGCTTCTGCTCGAGGGCCTTCTTGTACTCCAGTAACGCCCTCTTGAAACTCCTGGAATTATAATACCGGTCTGCCGTAGTGACAGCCTCCATGTAGAGTTCATCTCTTACCTGTTGATCAACCAGGGTCTTGATGATGGCATTGATCTTCTCTTTAGGATAAGCCGCTTCAGGCATTATCTTGAGTGCCTTCTCATATTCACGCCTTGCTTTATCAAGTTCACCGGCAATATATAACTTGTCGGCACTGGCTAAGGTAACATCATAGAGGATATTCTGTGCCTTGTGCGAACGAAGCAGTTCCATGGTTCGTTTCATCTTCTCCCTTGCAACCGGATCATCGGGTTTGATATCTATGGCTAACTGATAGGAGGATTTGGCATTCAGGTAGTCCTTTTTCTCGAAATACCCGTCTGCCAGAGTTATCATCTTGCTATATTCTGCCTGGGTTTTCTTTTGTTGATCAATCAATCCCTCTACACGGATGATACGTTCCTGGACAGAAGGGACATCAGGCTTCAGGGCATTGGCTTTCTTCAGCACAACAAGACACTCTTCATATCGCTGTTGACTGTACATGCTGGCAATTGAGGAGAGCAGGGATTGGTAGATACTGTCAGACGAAGGTGTTTGGGGGGTGATTATTGTATCAGGAGGAGAAGAATTTTTTATGTATGCCGGTGAAACCGGGAGAAAGAACTCATATGCGAAAGCAAAAGAGGCTACAAACAGGATGAGTAAAACGAGGTAAATGAATCTCTTCCGTATACTTTTATTCATAATCTATCAACGCTTGTTCTGGAAATTAATTTTACAGAGAATCAATAAACGATCACACCATCCCGAATGGTCAGTTTTCGGTCAGCCATATCGGCCAGCTCCTGATTATGGGTAACGATAACATAGGTTTGATCGAAATGATCCCGTAAATCAAAGAAGAGTTTATGGAGTTCCACAGCTGAAGCCGAATCTAAATTCCCTGACGGCTCATCTGCCAAAACAACTCCCGGGCTGTTAATCAATGCTCTGGCTACTGCTACCCGTTGCTGTTCACCACCCGATAACTCTGAAGGCTTATGATCGGCCCGCTCCTCCAGTTTCATAAATGAAAGAAGTTCCCTGGCCTGCTTTTTCACCTCGCGCACAGGGCGTTTCGCAATGAAAGCAGGAATGCAGATATTCTCCAGAGCAGTAAATTCAGGAAGAAGATGATGGAATTGAAAAACAAAGCCAATCTTTTTGTTCCTGAACTCGGAACGTCTCTTTTCATTCATCTTCTGCAACGGGATATCGCCAACCTGAACGTCGCCCGAATCAGCTTTATCGAGAGTTCCCAGGATATGAAGCAATGTTGACTTGCCGGCTCCGGATGCACCAACTATTGAGATAATCTCTCCCTTTTTAACCTCCAGACTAATCCCCTTCAACACCTGCAGTGAACCAAACGATTTGTATATATCCCTTGCTATGATCATTTTCCCCGGATAAACGGCAAAGTTACTAATGTTATTTTGAAATTCGGTTGCTAGTTAGTACTTTTGAAGCCCTACAAAAGAGGGATACACATATGAATCTACACGAATATCAAAGCAAGATGCTCCTCAGAAAAAACGGAGTGCTGATTCCTGAAGGAATCCTTGCAACAACCCCAGAGGGAGCAGTTGAAGCGGCCAAGGTTATCAAAAACTCTACCGGATACGACAAATGGGTGATTAAAGCCCAGGTGCATGCCGGAGGACGAGGAAAAGGTGGTGGCGTAAAACTTGCCAAGACCATTGACGAAGTGAAGATTTATGCCGAACAGATCATCGGGATGAACCTGGTTACTCCTCAAACGAGTGCCAAAGGAAAGAAAGTCAGAAAGATATACGTTGAACAGAACATATTTTATCCAGGCCCCACTGAACCTGCCGAGATCTACTTCAGTGTCCTTCTTAACCGGCAAAAAGGACACACCATCCTGATGTATTCCCCGCGTGGCGGAATGGACATCGAAAAAGTGGCAGAAGAGACTCCAGAGTTAATCTTTACAGAAGAGATCGATCCTATAATCGGACTTCAGCCATTTCAGTGCAGGAAGGTCGCTTTTAACCTGGGGCTATCAGGAGAGGCATACAAAAACATGGTCAAATTTGTGAAAGGAGTTTATGATACTTATGTCAATTCCGATGCGTCACTTGTTGAAATCAACCCGGTATTCAAGACTTCAGACAACAAGATCCTGGCCGCCGATGCCAAACTGACAATCGATAACAACGCACTTTTCCGGCATCCCGACATCCTCGAGATGCGCGACTTCGATGAAGAAGATCCAATCGAAGTGGAGGCAACGGCATTCGACCTCAACTATGTAAAACTTGACGGAAATGTAGGTTGTATGGTAAATGGCGCCGGATTGGCAATGGCCACAATGGACATCATCAAACTCTCGGGCGGAGAACCTGCTAACTTTCTCGATGTTGGAGGGAGTGCCAATGCCAAACGTGTTGAAGAGGGCTTCCGCATTATCCTGAAAGACCCAAATGTAAAGGCTATCCTGCTTAATATTTTCGGTGGAATCGTTCGTTGTGACCGTGTGGCTCAGGGAGTTGTAGATGCCTATCACAACATCGGAGATATCCCTGTTCCTATCATTGTGAGACTACAGGGCACAAACGCTGAAGAGGGAAAAAAACTGATTGACGAATCGGGACTGCGTGTCCACTCCGCTATCTCCCTTCAGGAGGCTGCCGACCTCGTGACAAAAATCTTGAATTGATTTCCTGCTTTAATTAATCCATTGATTCAATAGAATTCATTATTCCGCTGCATCTCTGTTTCAGAACAGCGGGTTCTCCCTTCTTATCCGATCTTCCTCCCTGGCAAGGAAATTCCTTATTTGATCCAGTACATTTAAACTGCTCAGAGAAAAAGACAATTTTTTTCGTCCTTCGTCTTTCGTCTTTCGTCCTTCGTCTTTTGCGTATCTGGTATCAGAAGGAAAAAAAAACCTGAGCCATTCCAGCAGCCGCTCCCCATCCGTTCCATACGAATCATTCGTACTCAGCTCCTCATCGTTGTCCCTCTCCTCCTGATGCCTCTTTTTCAGGTACTGAAGGATCCTCAACCCATCGAATTTCTCGTGACAGGCCCTGACAAACTGATGAACCTCCCTTGAATTTGTACGGAGGCTATCAAACGGATCCTGTTCCCCGGTTAGCTCCCTGAGAAACCGTGTCACCTCAGTATCAACAGTCTGTTTGTACATCTCCGGAAAAAGGATACAGCTCTCCCCTATCTCATCAAACAAGCTGGCGGCATAGATTGGATAACTGTCCCAGTTGCCCTCTGCACCACGGATCATCGCCGGCCCGGTACCAAAAAATACCCGTGACGAAAATCTGGCTGCAGGAAAGACCTTTTCGCTGTTCCAGCAGATCAGTTTTCCCGATTTCCGAAGCTTCTGCAGAAAATAGAAATCCTCCCCGCTCAGTTTTGGTGTCATCCCTCCAACTTTCCTGTAAGCCCAAACAGGGATAGCCATAGCCGATCCAAGCGCTGTGAAGGCATAAGGGCTTCTGATTCTCCATAAATTTAAGAAGTAGTACCGCATGTATATCTCGTACCTGAGAATCGCTCGTGCAGCCTCCTGATCCTCCGGTAACCTATGGTAATAGGGAACAGTTAATGCAGTTGCATCCGGAAAGTTTGCCACAGTTTCAGCAACCGATTCGAAATAATTCTCAGAAAAGAGGGTGTCGGCATCCAGGCTCAGGATAATATCTGCTGGTTCAGCTTTCCGGGAGATCTGATCCATCACGGTTTTCCGGGCCCAACCTACTCCATGTCTCTTCCCGGTCCATCCCGAACCACTCGAACTCCTGTCGATCACCTCCAAAGGGAACCCGGAGACAGAATTAAGCAGGGAAAGGCTTTCTGCATTGTTTTGACATATCGCTGATCTGGAAGGATCCTTCCACCATGCATCCGGCTGATTCACACAAACCTCCACGGAGAAATTACGATAATGTTGATTCTCAATCGATTGTAGAAATACCGGAAGCCATTCAGGTTCATCCATCACCGGAAGGGCGACATGAATGTGTGGAAGTTTAGTCAAAACGACTGAATTGTGTATTGAACCTTTAAGCTAATGTTATCTTGTTAATTCCTGGAACTGACTGTCATCCTGAATAATCCTGATCGTACGTGTCACTTCAGGATCCATCTCGTTTGCTATAATGTAGAACGAAGTGATGTCATATAATTTTTGGGCGATCAATCCTTTGATCTGTGCTTTGATCAACGGCTCAGAAATGGTAAATTCCTCTTCGTTCATCTCCATATCAGCATCCCCGGCAGCCTTAAAGAAGAGCTCCATCAGCGTTTCTCCAACTGTAAAATTTGAATTATAAGATGCGAAATCCGGATATTCCTTTAGCAGATACTGACGGTTTTTGTCAATATATTCGCTGACAATTGGGTTGACAATATTATTCCGGCGTACATCGAGGTAGTAATCAGTCAGGAACGTAGAGTCCCAGGGGATAAACACATCCGGCATGATCCCGCCACCACCGTAAACAGTTCTGCCATTTCCTGTCCGGTATTTTAATGAGTCGGGGAGTTTAATGCTGTCAGCATGTACCAGTTCACCCCGGCTGTACCGATTGGCAAAATCCTTGTAATACTCTTCAACGCCATTCTTATATGGTTTCTGAATATACCGGCCCGAAGGGGTATGATACCTGGCTGTTGTCAACCTGATCTGTGAACTGTCGGGAAGGTTGTAAGGTCGCTGCACCAGCCCCTTTCCAAATGAACGACGACCTACGATCAATCCCCGGTCCCAGTCCTGAACAGCGCCTGCTACAATCTCACTGGAAGAGGCGCTGTTCTCGTTGATCATTATAACCAGTTTCCCACTCTCAAAATCCCCCCTGAAAGTTGAGTAAAAATTCTCTCGCTTGCTCCTCATCCCCTCGGTATATACGATTATCTTACCCAATCCCAGGAATTCATCAGAAATCTCTATAGCAGGCGCCATATAGCCTCCGGCATTGTTTCTCAGGTCAAGGATCAAGTCTTGCATCCCTTCACTCTTCAGTTTTTTAACCGCATCCTGAAATTCACCGGTAGTGGTAAGAGAGAAACGATTGAGCTTGATGAACCCGATCCCGGGAGCAATCATGTAAACTGCATCAATGCTGTTAATTGGAATTTTATCCCTGGTAATCACATAATCGAGGAGATTTTTTTTTCCTTTGCGATAGATTGATACACTGACTTTCGTACCTCTTTTCCCGCGAAGATGATCCAGAACGAATTGATTATTCACAAGTTTGCCAACAACATCTTCGCCGTCAATCTTTACAATCTTATCCCCGGCTATGATTCCGAGTTTTTCGGAAGGACCACCTGGAAGTGGATGCACAACGACAATTGTATCCTTCAATATCTCGAACTGGACACCGATTCCTTCAAAATTTCCTTGCAAAGGTTCGTTAGCTCTCTGCAGGTCCTCTTTTGGAATATATATTGAATGGGGATCAAGCTCTTTTAACATCTCTACAATTGCTGTCTCTACCAATTCATCCTCATGTACAGAATCAACATACGCATAATTGATGATTTGCAACGCAAATTGCAACTTTCTCAGATCCTCATTCGGATCATTTCTCTGTGCCATTAAGAATACCGGAAACAACAGGAATAACAATAGTTTTAGAACCCTATTCAACGGAACGATCGGCAAAATTTTCATGGTCTGTATAGTTAGATTTGATATTGCTTTTTAAGGTATTCAAAGGTAGGATATTTTGAGGAACCCGTTCGATGTCCACCTTTTTCATTAATTTTAACTGCCAAAACCGGGAAATATTGCACCTATGGATCCAGAACGAAACAGACTTATACGAAGCCTTTTTTTTCCTGCAATCTTCGTCCTGATCATCTTTTTTGTGAAGGCTATCGAGGTGATCCTTGACACCTCTTTTGGCATATACGGAATGCATCCCATGAAATGGATCGGGATTCCGGGGATATTGTCAATGCCGTTACTCCATTCGGGATGGAGCCATCTGTTTGCCAACTCTGTCCCACTCTTTCTCCTCGCCGCCTTCCTATTCTATTCCTACCGGGAAATTGCCTGGAAAGTACTGATCCTGATTTACATCCTAACCGGATTATGGGTTTGGTTCCTGGGTGCACCGGGATCAGTACATATCGGAGCAAGTGGAGTGGTCTACGGGCTGGCAGCTTTTCTTTTCACCAGTGGTATTATACGGAGAGAGATCAAACTCATGGCTATCACACTCCTGGTTGCATTTCTGTATGGGGGACTGATCTGGGGGGTTTTCCCGCAATTTTTTCCGACAGAGCGAATTTCCTGGGAAGGACACCTGATGGGTTTGCTGGCCGGGACCATCCTGGCAATTTACTTCCGAAATGTTGGGCCACAACGTCCAACCTACGAATGGGAAGACGATGACGACGATGACCCCTATTCCGGTTATCACCCCGACGACCCGAAGGCACCCAAACCCCCACAAATAAACTACCACTACCGGGAGGACAACAATCTTGAGAACTAACTAAGAGAGAAAATAGTTATCTTTAAAGAAAATTTTGGATGATTAATCAACGCATTATTTATACACGTTTTAACCTGTTTTTACTCCTGATCAGTGTTCTGTTTACCCTCTCCTGTCAAAGCCAGAGCAGTTCGTGTGATTTATACATCCCATTGAGCCAAACCGATATCGACGGACAATGGAATGCAACTATGATAGGGCCTGGCGATACGATATGTATAGAACCTGGTGAACGGGAGCTGCTGCGGATCATGTTTCTTCAGGGCACTGCGGAAGATCCTATCGTCATAGTCAACGCATCCGGGATAGTGGAGATAACCGGATTTTATTACGGAATCAGGATCGACTCCTGTTCTCATGTGAAATTATCAGGGAAAAATGATCCTAACCAGGATTATGGGATTCAAATACACGATGTTAACGGCGCAGGATTGTCAATAGAAGGGTTAAGTACAGATATTGAAGTGGAGGGTCTTGAAATCAGCAAAGTCGAGCTTGTCGGGATTTTTGCAAAAGAGGACCCGGATTGTTCATTTACCAGTACCAGGGATAAATATACAATGCGGAATCTTTCTATTCATGATAATTATATTCATGAAACAGGAGGAGAAGGTTTTTATATCGGCAGTTCGTTTTATTTCGGGAAAGAACTTCATTGCAATGGAATAGACACGATCGTTTTCCCGCATGTGATCAAAGGGGCGAAAATTTACAATAATCGGGTTGAACATACCGGCTGGGACGGGATTCAGGTATCTTCTGCAGATTCAGGATGTTACATTTATAATAATTATGTCGCCTATGACAGCGATTCTGCTGTATTCAATCAGATGAGCGGGTTTTTACTTGGAGGAGGGAGCGACTGCGATTGTTACAACAACCGGATCATTGACGGAAAAGGAGACGGGATGGATGTCTTCATGCGGGGAGGCCAGCAAATATTCAACAATGTAATAATCAGGGCAGGCAGATCATACTTTCCGGATTCTGCTTTCTATCCCTACCGAAAACATGGTATCTATATTGGAAATGATTCCGTATATCCTGATTCGGGGTTTTTAGTTGCTTACAATACGATAATTTCTCCGAAGAGTATTGGATTGGAAACCAATTTCAGTGTGCCCTCTCAAATTCATGCGGTAAATAACATCATCATGAACCCTGGTATCGGGTATTTTAACGGGGCCCAAATAATCCAGGACACCAATTATTTAAGCCCGGTATTCATCCCCGATCAGTTTATTGATGCCGCTTCAGATAATTATGAACTTTCTCCCATATCTGATGCAGTGAATGCAGCGGTTCCAATCTCCTCATTTGATCTGTCATATGATATCTTAGGGCTGAGTCGCCCCTTTATGGACACCAGTGATATAGGTGCATACGAATGTCACGATTCGATTTTATTCTATGCAAACCTAACGGGCTATATCCAGTATGACAATGCCGCTGAAACAGGTGTAAACGACATCCCGATTCGTCTCCTAAACCAAAACGACAGCTTGCTGAGAACGACCTCTTCGAGATTCGATTATTTCAACAACAAACCCGGTTATTTTTTCTTTATAAATGTTCCGGATGGCGCCTACAAGATCATGTGTGAGTCAAATGAGATCAACGGGGGCAATACTGCAACGGATGCCCTTATCGTCCGACTAAACGTAATTGGTGCTTATCCTTTGGAGAATTTAAAGGATTCTGTGGCTGATGTAGACCACAGCGGGACAATCACTGACTCAGATGCAATACAGATCCTTCAACGTAGCACGGAGCAATTCACTTCATACCCTGCCGGGAACTGGAGATTTACGGATACCACATTTGTTTTAAACTCATCAATTGCAATCATTTTACAGGGACTTTGTACCGGAGATGTCAATGCATCCTTCCAGCCGGGTGGACCGTAATAACCACGCAAGGTTAAAATTCAAGGTAGGGGTATAACCTGACAAACGCGACACTATCAAAATTCTTCAACCCCTTCAACTCTTCCACTGTCCCAATTCCTTTATGCCTCTTCCTGTAAAGTGCAATCTGTTTTGCCAGGTCATAGGGCATATAAGGATGAGCGATCAACTTTTTAAAATCAATTGAGTTGAGATTCATCTTCAGGATAACCGATGAATCAACTACCAGATACTTCCGGATTCCCATAAACCGGGCCGAATCCATCCCATATACCTCCAAAATCTGATCAACGGAGGTGAATCCTCCAAGTCTCATGCGGTATCCGGTAATACGACGTGCAAAGGAGGGGCCGATGCCCCTGAGACGCTGAAGATCCAAGGTATCTGCGCTATTTAACTCAATAACAAAAGAGGGATATTGCGTTTTTCCTGAATTCCTGACTGAATCACGGGTGTTGCCAGGGTCTGAAACAAACAAGGATTGCTGACCATTAAAGTGCTGCCGGGATATTTTCCCTGCCTGTTCGAGTGCCTGTTCAAACCTTCCGATCTCCATTCTGAAAGCTGAGAAATCCATGGGCTTTAACTGCCGGTCATTGGGCATATATATTCTGAAGCCATTGACCAACAGAATGATAAGCGCCAGGATAACAATCCCCCTCTGTTCCCCTTTGCTGAATGAGAGGTAATCTTTAATGATTTGGATTGGTTTCATGTTCGTGAGTTTCGTGAATATCGTGAATATCGTGAAAAATCTTTGCTCCTATCCTGCAATCCAGACATCGTTTCCGGTCGCAATAAGCTGATTTCAGTTGTTTTAGTGCCTGTGTGAAGAGTGCATTATTAGCGGGCATTCCAAGAAGAGACCAGGAGGTGACCAGAGAGTTTTTCTCTCCCGGAATCTCTTCAAGAAGCGAGAGTGCCCTCTCCGAATATCGGGTCAATCCTTTTTCTGTACCATATAAAAAAAGTAGTGGCACGATCCCATTTATCAGAAGCAGATGAATTGTATTGGTTCCTAACCATTTAACCCTGGAGGCGGATTCCCGGCCGAAGGTGTAATGAGAATCCCAGTATCTGCTCGCTTTTACCCTGTACATCCTTTTCCAGTCCGATACATGAAGATTTTCCTGCAGGCTCTCATGAAAACTCCAATTTTGATGGAGTATCTCAGCAAATTGACTAATGCGGATTGTTGGAAAACTGACAGGCCTTAACCGAAGAAATTTCCAGGTTCCCTTTTCTAACGGCTTCAGGGAATATTTATCCTTGTAAAAATTGTATGTCCGGAGAAGTTCTTTTGGATATTTTCCCGAAAATGAAGGGTCAAGCAATCCTGCCTGTCCGAATAGCAATCCCTCGAGGACAGGAACCTGGTCGCGGTGACGCAGCAGGATCTTCAGAGGAATAGATCTTGCGAGGAGTTCAAAAGGTTGGGTATTGATCTTGGATCCCATTGCACTTGCAATAACCTGATATCCTAACTCATCCCATCGGTTTTTCGTGTAATTCAGCCACATCCTGATACGTATAGTCCTGGTTACCAGCCTTTCAACAACAAGTGCCGGAGCCCATAACCTGAAGATTGACGGATCAACATCTTCCATTAGGTTTTGACAGGGAACCCATTGCTTTGCAGATTGGAGAGCTTTATACCTTGCTGTGAGGGCAGTTGGATAGTTTCTTCTGATCTCAAGCACAGGAATCGGTTGATTACCGGCACCCACAACCTCCTTGTCGCACGTATCAACCACATGGAGGATCACATTTTGATAAGCAGGATCCTTGTGATGCATATGTCGGAACCAATCGGAGGCACGTAAATGAATCTCAACGTTTCCGGCCCACAATGTCCTGCCTATCTGAACCCGTGCATTTATAAAATCGGGACCTCCGTTACGATTATGTTCTCCCGGGTGAATGACCATTACGGGTTCCCCGGAAACACAAAAGAGTGGCGTTTGAAGCAATCGGGAGCGCCACAGGTAGTGCAAAAAATCTTCTGTCATCATCATGTCTCATCAGGATTTATATCCATTAATCGGGTTTCACCTTAAAAGGTTATATCTCCTCAGAAAAAAAATCGGACAGATGGACTTGCATACGGTAATACAAAAAAGTATATTTGCAATACCAACGCAGGGAAAATTCCGCCATGGCAGATGTTGAAACGCTTGTATCAGGCATAGACTACAAAGTGCATAAGTTGATCGAGCGGTTGCAGGTCCTGCAGAAGGAGAATGAACAAAATAAACAGGGGATTCATGAACTAAACGAGATAAACCAGAAACAAAACCAAACCATCGAAGAATTAGAGAAAAAGATTAAACTTTTAAAAACCACAAGTAACCTTGAATTAAAAGAAGGGACAGTTGAAGCGAAAGAAACGATTAATGATCTTTTGCGGGAAATCGATACATGTATAGGACTCTTGAACAGGTGAATATAGTGATGGATAGCTGATGAGTGAGTTGACAATTTCAGTAAAAATTGCTGACAGACCCTATAAACTGGTAATCGCAGCTGAACATGAAGTTTTGTTCAAACAGGCAGCGGAGTTGATAGGAAGAAGGATGAAAGATTACTCAGGCAGTTATGCATACAAAGACAAACAGGATTTGCTGGCTATGGTGGCTCTTGAATATGCAACCAACTATTTACAGGACGAACATATGCTCTCTGAGCAGGGAGAAGATCAGGAACAGAAGCTAGTGAAGATCGATAAACTTTTAACAGAATACCTGGCAGGATAAGCCTTTTCGTTCTTTGAAAAACAACGATTTACCCGCATTATTCCCAGCAGTTTGTAAACCTAACATTACAAACATTAGGGCAACGCTCAATGGCATGTAGGACAGGCCTCTTTTACTCCCTGTTATGGAAGATTCCGACTCGTCGGCATCATCCCAGACAGGGAGGATTCCGGTACGCCGGGACGGTGGACGTTCGAAATGACTGGCAGCCCTATTCGTGTCTATTTGAGGTTTATCAATACCTCTCGGGATAGTGCGGGTTTTTTTTTCAACTTCCCTCTACAGTCATAAATCATAAAACTAGAACAGCTATGGAAATAATGATATACGTTATCGTGGGTGTGGCTGGCATCATCATCGGCGGACTGATTACGGGAACAATCTTAAACAAAGCGCTGGAAAGAAAACGGGATTCCCTCCTCAAAGAGGCCATGGACAAGGCCGAAGTCATGAAAAAGGAGAAGATTCTTCAGGCCAAGGAGAAATTTTTTCAGTTGAAATCGGAACACGAAAAATATATTAACGAGAAAAACAACGAGCTTGGGAGAAGTGAAACCCGCTTCAAACAAAAGGAATCTGCACTGAATCAACGGATTGAGGAGTTATCCAAACGACAAAAGGAGGCATCCACAATCAAGCAAAACCTCATGAATCAGATGGAGATCGTCAATAAAAAACAGACCGATCTCGATAAAACCATTGCACTTCAGGTTGACAAACTTCAGGTCATTGCCAATCTCTCTGCAGCAGAGGCAAAAGAGCAGATGATCGAAACCCTTAAAGAGGAAGCCAGATCAGATGCAATGATGAATATAAAAGACATTGTAGATGAAGCTCGCCTGACAGCAAATACAGAAGCCAAGAAGATCATCATTGAAACCATACAGCGCACAGCCAGTGAGCATGCTATTGAAAATACTGTTGCTGTATTTAACATCGAAAATGAAGAGATCAAGGGTCGGATAATTGGTCGTGAAGGCCGAAATATCCGGGCTCTCGAATCTCTGACCGGGATCGAGATCATCATCGATGACTCTCCTGATGCCATCATTCTCTCCGGCTTCGACCCCGTTCGCAGGGAGATTGCCCGGCAGTCACTGCATAAACTTGTGACAGACGGACGGATCCACCCGGCTCGCATAGAAGAGGTAGTTGCGAAAACAAGGAAACAGATCGAGCAGGAGATCATTGAAAACGGGAAAAGAGTTTGCATTGACCTGGGGATTCACAACCTCCATCATGAACTGATCCGGATGATTGGTCGGATGAAATACCGTTCTTCTTACGGTCAGAACCTGCTGCACCATTCAATTGAGGTAGCCAAACTCAGTGCCACTATGGCTGCCGAGCTTGGGTTGAACCCAAAAATGGCAAAACGTGCAGGATTGCTTCACGACATAGGTAAGGTTCCGGATAATGAACCCGAACTTCCACACGCAATCCTGGGAATGAACCTGGCAGAGAAATTCAAAGAGAAATCAGAAATAATCAATGCTATAGGAGCGCATCACGATGAGATTGAGATGAACAACCTTATCTCCCCAATCATTCAGGTTTGCGATGCTATTTCGGGAGCTCGTCCGGGTGCCCGCCGGGAGGTGGTCGATGCCTACATCGAGCGGTTGAAACATCTGGAAGATATGGCACTCAGCTATCCGGGTGTGGTGAAAACATATGCTATCCAGGCTGGACGAGAACTTCGTGTCATTGTTGGCGCTGATAAAGTATCGGATACCGATGCAGATAAGCTGGCATTTGACTTATCGAAAAAAATACAGAATGAGATGACCTATCCCGGTCAAATTAAAATCACTGTAATCAGGGAAACAAGAGCCATCAGTTACGCAAAGTAGTACCCCTGCATGGAGACTCCCGAAACTAAACAGACAGAGGAAAAACTCCGCTTGATTGAATTCATGGTTGATCATGCAGCCGAAGGGATTTATATGACCGGGAAAGAGGGCCAGATCCTCTATGTGAACGAATCGGCCTGTAAAACCACCGGATATTCAAGGGCAGAGTTGCTTACGATGAGTGCCTTTGATATTGATCCATATTTCAAGGAAGAGAGACGGCTGGAGTTTTGGGAACGAATCCGCGAGCAAAAGGTTATTACGATCGAATCTGTTCAGCAAACAAAGCCGGGAATGGTTATTCCGACAGAAGTCACCGTCAATTTCCTGGAATATGGCGACGACGAACTGCTGGTAGCCTTTGTAAAAGACATTACTGAAAGAAAGGAAGAAGAACATCTTAAAAACATAAGTTTAACCATCTTCCAGTCAATCAACAGATCAACCAGTCTGAATCAGCTAATCCTCGATATCCGGAATGAACTGAGTAAGATCCTTGATTCGACCAGCCTTAAAGTCATAATCCTCAACCCCCAGGACAGTCAATCTGATCAATTCTATTCCAAAAAGGGCCGTGTTGTAGTCAGGAAGATGAATGTGAAAGGAACCCTCGCAGGCTTGATGTTAGAAAGGAAACGACCTGCTCTCCTCTTAGAGGGTGAGATTAAGAAATTGGTCGGGGAGGGTGAGATTCGTCCTTCTAAAACTACTCCCAGAATCTGGCTTGGAGCCCCCCTGTTTACAGGAGAGAACGTCACCGGAATTATCTCACTTGAAAGTTATGAAGATCCTGCAGCCTTTACGGAACATCACCTGGATATTATCGAGCTTGTCTGTTCACAAATCTCCCTTTCAATCCAGCGTCGACAAGCGGAAGAGGCATTGATAATTTCTGAACAGAACCTTCGTGAATCCAATATGTCGAAAGATACGTTTTTCTCCATCATAGCCCATGATCTGAGGGGGCCGTTCAATGCTATTATTGGCTTTTCAGAGCTTCTCCACACTGAATTTGACTCTTTTAACGAGACCGAGAAAAAGACCATGATCCGCAATATTCATGATGCCTCCGTGAGTACCTATAAACTGTTGGAGAACCTCCTGGAATGGTCGAGAGTTCAAACCGGCGGGTCCAAGCCAAACCCGGAGAGCGTGGACCTGAGTTCCATTGTCAATAACAGCCTGACTTTTTTAAAAGTCCAATCAGAAAAAAAGAGGATAAAACTCTTTTCAAAAATTCAATTCGAAACTTTTGCCTTTTGTGATGAGAACATGATAACCACAGTCATCAGGAACCTGGTATCCAATGCAATCAAATTCACACGCCTGGGAGGAGAGGTTCAATTAATGGCTATCCCGGGTGATAAAGAGATTGAAATAGTTGTTACTGATAATGGCATTGGCATCCAAACTGAAGACCTCCAGAGGCTCTTCCGGCTCGATGATTCCTTCAAAACCGGAGGAACCGACGGAGAGCGGGGAACGGGATTGGGATTACTCCTTTGCAAAGAGTTTGTAGAGCTCAACGGGGGCAAGATCTGGGTTGAGAGTACATTGGGTGAGGGAAGCCGATTCAAGTTTACCCTTCCCAGATTCAATCAGTAGAGCTGTCTCTTTTACATCAATGCCGTGATGAAGTAGTAAACAAAAATCAGGGCGAGTGCAAGTTTCATAAAGGTTCCGGCCAGAAACCCCAGGAAAGAGCCGAAAGCTGGTTTGAAGGCTTCGCCCGGTTGCTTTCCGGCTAACATCTCACCGACCAATGCCCCCAGGAAGGGCCCGATAATAATACCAATCGG
>CALCGJ010000046.1 GCA_937900965.1 uncultured Bacteroidota bacterium
AGATATTTCTGATTGTGGAAACATACAATGTTGGTTCATCGTAAATAATTCTCTCGATCGGTGCATTTAATGCGTACGTGAACGAAGAGCTCAGGTTATAGACCTTTTTCCTGTTAACCATATAAATGCTGTCATCCAACGTTTTAAACAGATCCGTTACAGAATCCAGAACTATATGACGAGTTACTACTTTTCCATTAATCGCCTGAATTTCTTCATAAGGGACTCTGATATCATCCTTCACTACATAATTATTTGTGCCTGCATGAAGAACCAGTCTATTCTTTGAATCATAGCAAACCCAGGCTCTGCTTCCTGAAACCTTATTAAGTTCGTGAAAAAGGTTTTGAGTTGAAAATGTAGAGATCTCTTCGTTATTATTATTTTGAATACTAATCTCGGTTTTTGGGCTATTGATGATTAAATAACCATTTGCCGGCAATCTTTGAATATTTCCAGACAGTGTCTTTTTATCAGGATTCAAAAGATGTATATCCGTTAAGAGGAAATTGTAATAATCCTCATTGTTGATAATTACTGACTTCTTCGTCAGCCCTATAATCGTGTTCCCGGCGATGAACTTACGAGGAAGATTCAGAGGATAAAATTCATTATTCCTATAATGAAAGACTTTCCCACCACCTATGCACCATACACCCCCATCAGGATTTGCGTTTAAGGCATCAATCTCACCATTTTGAAAATTAGTATTATCAAAGTGTTTGAATGTCAATATATTTGGCGATATCTTATAGACTCCTTTTTTTGAATTTATCCAGATGTTACCCTCATGATCCCTAAGAATGCAATCTGTCTCTTTTGCATTAAACTGATAGATGATCTTTTTATTTTTAAGACAAAACAAACCCGTATTGTACTTACTTATCCATAAGGTGCCATTCGAATCCTCAGCGACCCACCCATCATCATCGCTCGACTTTACCGGAAATTCGATCGAGTCAACCGGGTATCCGTTGAGGTACTTAACATATAGCGATATTTGGGTTATCGGATCAGGAATAAGGTCATACATTATTGTATCCCCTATCGCAAGGATAGTATGGTTTTGTTTTGAATATGAAACGGGTACAGGGGATTCATTGAGGTTCTTGGTTTTGAAAAGGCCCAGCTGGGTCCAGATTAAATAATCACCTGAATCAGATTTTGTCAGATACTTGATATTCATTCCGTCTCTTACCCTAGAAACCCTTTCATTGGATTCGACAGGTACACTAGGGAGCTTATATTTCGTGACTGTATTAGTGGTATCTAACACATGGATATTACGGCCAAAATAATTATAGAAATAGATGTTATGATCCTTATCCTGGACAAGGAGTGGCAAGCCGCGCAGAGAGTCAAGAAACGGTTCATTTTTTTCATTATAAATCTTTCCCTGATAAAGAAAATTTACCTTTCCCATTGTACAAGATAACCAAAAGCGTCCAAAGAAATCCTCTTTCATGTATAGCACCTGCGAATAGCTTAATCCATCACTCATTCCGTATCTGATAAACGTTGTCCCGTCATAACGTACCAGACCTCCTCCTGTCGCAAACCAGATGAATTTTTTGGAATCCTGTTCAATCCAGTTTATACTGTTGGAAGGCAATCCTTCGTTTGTCGTATAAAGCTGAACAAATGGATTCTGTGCCGGAAGATTCATGGCAATGAGCAGTAGAGCAACGAACCATAGTTGATGGAACTTGTTACCAGTTGGTAATAGGCACATGTTATTTTGTTTTATATTCACATAAACTTGTTATCTGGAGATAATAAGTTTCCTGCTTTCAACCATGGTTCTTCTGGTTTTAAGCTCCACGAAATAGATCCCATTTGGTAAAGTGGAAACATCCACAATTGGTTCGTCAACATGAATCTGTTTATTTATTACAATTTCTCCAAGAATATTACGGACTGAAAGTACGAATTTTTCACTTCCCGGGTTCATTGAACTGATTTTTTCATCCTTAAATTGAATACGAATGACAGTTGATGCAGGGTTAGGAAAGATGCTGAATTGCTGATCTGAGCAATTCCCCAGTTCATTATCCAGGCCAACTGGTATACCACCAGTAGGATCCCTCTTATAATAAATTTCATAATTTCCGTCACGTTCATCATACCAAATCACATGTACTTTTGCTTCTGAAGTTGCGATGAATGCCTTGTCCGTCCAAAAAGGGTTATCTGTTAATCGAACATCTGGTTCCCAGCTCTCCGCCCCATCTGTCGAACGCTTGAAATAGATTTCCAGGTTACCATCTCTATCATCAACCCATACAACATATAATCCTGCCCCGGATACTGCTAAGTTAGGATAATCTGAATCACTCGAATAATTTGTCAGCCGGGTATCCTCTCCCCAGCTTAACCCTCCATCGGAAGAATGCTTAAAATATATCTCTTTGTTTCCATCACGCACGTCAGCCCAGACAACATAAACATCTGATCCTGATACCCCACAAGAGCCGCGTGCACTAGTAGAATCTGCGGTAGTTAACCGCGTATCTGTCCCCCATGTTAGTCCTGCATCAGTTGATCGCTTATAATATATCTCACTGTTCCCATCCCGATCATCATGCCAAACGACATGTAAAACCGGACCCGATGCTGCTATGGATGCCCAGTATGATCCAGCAGGATCATTTGTCAGCTGTGTTTCAGGTTCCCAGGTCAACCCTCCATCTACAGATCGCTTATAATAAACTTCCCACAAACCATCGGCAAAATCATAATACACCAGGTGCAAAAACGATCCTGATACTGTCAGGCAGGGATGCCATGTCCAGCTGGGAGTATAAGTCAAACGGGTATCTTCTCCCCAGGTCTTACCCCCATCAGTAGAACATTTATAATATATTTCTGTGTTTGAGTTTGCATTTGGATATTCACTCCATGCCACATGAACTAATGAACCGGAAACTGCAATGGAAGCAAACCTAGAGCTAAGAGTTGTGTTTGTGAGCCGAATATCTTCACACCAGGTCGATCCACCATCAATTGACCGTTTGTAGTAAATCTCAAAATTGCCGTCACGCTCGTCATACCAGACCATATGGACAGAATCACCTGAGACTGCAATTGCATGTGCACTTGTCGACATTCCCGTCATTGATGAGAATGGATCATTAGTCATCCTGACTTCAGGCTCCCACTGTGCTTTTGAGGAAACTGCAAAAAAAAGTGTTACTGCGAATAATACTATCTTTTTCATTTTTTTTGTTTTTGTTAAATATACTACATTGTTATGGAATGCTAATGTTTATCGCCTGATAATCAATTTCCTGCATTCTGGTTGGGTGTTGGGTGTTGCTATTTCCACGAAATATATTCCATATGGCAGAGAGGAAACATCAATAATGGCCTCGTTCTTATCAATTGTTCTGTTTATCAAAATCTGTCCAAGAATATTCCTGATGGTAAGTATTGATTTTCCAGTTGGAGGATTATAAAATTGAATACGAATGGCAGTTGACACCGGGTTGGGGGAAATCGTGAATGATTGCCCGGAATTTTCAGCAAAATCATTCTCAATGCCAACAACTATATTGCCCGATGGATTCCGTTTGTAATATATCTCTTTGTTCCCATCGCGGCTTTCATTCCAAATCACATGCACGGTGGAATCGGATGTGGCAACAAACGGATACTTTGACTCACCAAAGGCGTCGGTCAGACGCGTATCCTCTTCCCAGGTCATGCCAGCGTCTTCCGATTGTTTGTAATAAACTTCATAGTTCATATCACGTTTATCACCCCATACAACGTGTACCATGTCACCTGACACCGCGATGGTAGGATATTCCGAAGAGACAACGACATTTGTCAATCGTGTATCTGGGCCCCAGGTTATACCTCCATCTGTGGAACGTTTGTAATATACCTCATAAGCTCCACCATCTCGATCATCCATCCATACTATGTGTACCACAGAACCATTCACTGCAACAGCAGGATCCCAGGAATCAGTGGGATTATTGGTCAATCGGATTTCAGGTCCCCAGGTTAGCCCGTCATCTTCTGAGCGTTTATAATATACTTCACCACTCCCATCCCTCTGTTCTTCCCATAGTACATGTACAATAGAACCAGATGCTTCTACATCAGGAAATCCTGAATAAGCCTGATCTTCTGTCATCCTAACATCGGGTTCCCAAGATAGGCCTCCATCTGTTGAGCGCTTGTAATAGATCTCGTAGTCCCCGAATTCATCACGGTAATCGGTCCATACTACATGTATTACCGAGCCGGATATGGCCATGGAGGGATATTCTGCCCAGCAGGGAGAAACTGTTAACCGTGTATCTTCTCCCCAGGTTGTCCCTCTATCTTCAGAACGCTTATAATAGATCTCCTCATAATAAGGATCCTCACGACTATCGGACCAAACGACATGAACGATCGAACCGGAAACTACGATAGAAGGTGCATATGACCAATCAGTAGCATTGGTTAACCGGGTGTCTGCTCCCCAGGTTATACCTCCGTCTATAGATCGTTTGTAATAGATCTCATAATTGCCATCACGCTTGTCATACCATACCACATGCACAGTATCTCCACTTGCAGCTACACATCGTGCATTGCTATAGGAAGTATAAGAGTTGCTGGGATCATTTGTGAGCCTGACATCAGGTTCCCATTGGGCCTGAGTTAAACCTGCAGCAACTATTGCTATAATAAAAAGTAGTAATTTTTTCATCTGTTTAAAGTTTTTTATTTGACTGAAAATGAAGAAAATAAAAAACTTCTTCACATTCAGGAATTCGCACAAAAATTTTAATCATTTCAGTTGGTATAAAAATGATTAAATTTATTTATGCTCATTTCATGACTTATTTTTTAATTAATTATTAGTTTTTGAACCATTATAATATGATCAACCTTCATAATAATAAAGTAGCTGCCTTTTTGGGCATACGAAAGGTCAAGCTCATATTCCTTTTCCCCTTTGTAAAGTTTATTAAAGATGGTACTGCCATTTATATCCTGGACACTGATCTCCAGTGTTCCTGTACTAGCCTGTGAAGGGATGATCCTGCAGATTCCATCTGTTGGATTTGGATAGATAAGGAAATTGCTTCCGGCAAGATCATCAATTCCAATTGTTGATTTATCCTGGTTTACCATAACAGTCTGCTCAGGTAGGTCTGCCACCTGCACAATAATGTTTGCGGTACGAGGTTGAGAGGAGACATTCTCGGTATATTCAGCTACAATCGTCCCATTCCCGCTGCCGGAAGAGGTAACTGTACACCAAGGTGCATCACTCACGGCCGACCAGTTTGTATTGGCGGTTACTGTAAACCCGGTTATCCCAGCTTGCGCATCAACCTGTTGAATATCAGGAGTAACCGAAAGTATTGGCTCAAGGCAACCTGCCACTTGTAACGCTTTCTCCAGTACTTCATCTCTCCCCTGCCGGACTCCTTCCGGTGTGATATAAACCACACTGTCGGGGACAATACCAATGCGTTGTGTACTGTCTCCGTTAGGATAGTAGACTCCAAGAGCTGTGAATCCGGCCCGAAATTCCGGACTCAAATAAAAGTAGGTGATATTGCCATCTGCCCCTGCTGTCTGGCTACCTATGATTACTGAATTCGGCATGGCTTCAAGTATCATGCAGGTGTATTCTGCCTGGCTTTGTGTTTCCTGATTGCATAAGATGATCACCTTCCCCAAATAACTGAATGGATTACCATTGTAACCCATATCCACGTCCACCTGGGAATAAGTACCGGGGTACTGTGTATCCGGAATTAAAAACCTTGCACAATAAATCTTGTTAGGATACAAATAATCAGCAATAGCCCATGCTGTGCCGTTCGGATAATTCCGGATGTCGAATATAATTGCTGAAGTATTGATGAGATTGTAATACATTTCATCCACGTCAGCCGACATTAATACTCCCATGTTAACATATCCTACATTGCAATCCCATTTTCTAAATTTTGCTGTCGCAAGCGTATCATTCGGATAATAACTGAAAAGCCAGCTGTTGTTATATATATAATTTCTTTCAGTAGTAAATTCTTGATTATTACCCAGGCTGTCCTGGTATTCAATCTGAATCAAAGAGCCAAAGTCGCCTCTAAACATATATATACACATATATCTTCTGAATACAGAGGAATTTCCTGCAGATATGTATGGACGAAGGCTGTCTTCAATTTGACTGGGTGTTTTCCCGTCGACGGATATGATGATGTCACCTTCTGATAGTTCCTCATAACCAGACTTAACAATAATATAGTTGTCCTGAGAATATCTTAATATAATTTCCGGACAATACTTATTAAAAACATAATAATCCAAACTCCATGTTAAACCATGAACGTGAGCATCATTCAAATCAGCAGATATTTTTTTTATCGTACTACAATAGCTTATATAATCTGGAGAATCTGCTATGTCGAGAACATTGTTTAATAATGTGCTGTCCCATGGATGATCCAGCACATAGTTGTATGGATTGAAATAGTTGATGATGTTCCAGTATTTGCACAGGATAAGCAACCGGGTGAATTCATCCGGATAGTTAGTGTATGCGCTGCTGTCGATCATGGGGTCATCATAAGGAAAAGAAAGCCATCCGTGAGGACCGTATTCCTGAACCCAGTAATTTACATGTGGTCTGAAGTTATTCCTGATCGTATCCAGAACTACCTTCACGTCATCACGAAAAACCTGGTCGTTGATCCATTCGAAGTTGAGATTTCGCTTCCGTTCAGGAGGAAGGGTGTCGGGAGATGGAGTTGTAGCTATCTCCATTGGGCCTGCAGCAGCCAACATCGAAGAAAGTGCATCATTAAAATCATCGTTTGTAACGGCATTTTTTATAGCCGGAAGGGAAACAGTCAGCACACTATCCCAATTTACCAATCCGGTGGATACTCTTGAATGATAGTATTTCACCATACCCCATACTTTACAGGAGTGATATAGTTTCTGCTGGTAGGTAGGATTTTGAGAAAATGCAAATGAAATGATGCAGAAGAACAGCATGAACATAAATACTTTAACCGTTTTCATATTTATTATTTTACAGGGTTCGGTATAAAAGTACAGCAGTCAAAAGGGCAAAACCACATCATTGAGTCAACGGTACATTTCATTGATTAATTGGTAGAAATATAAGGATTACTGGAAAATAGGAGGGGTAGGATACTGCCTAAGCCAGGAAATCAGTGTATGAATAAGGTACCACAATTTCGACACGTGTTCCGGGGTTTTCCCTGTCGGGGAAGGCTTCGTTGAACTCGATCCGCGTTTTAATGTTGAATTTTTCTCCCAAGAGTTCCAGCCTTTTACGGTT
>CALCGJ010000047.1 GCA_937900965.1 uncultured Bacteroidota bacterium
TGTTTTGTATGAATGAGCCATGAAAGTTCCCCGATTGAATAAAATGCAAGATCATTCATGTTTGCCGGAAGCAGTGTTCCGCTGTAATCCGAGAATTCGGGCGGTGTTTGAGTGGTTTCAAATTGTTTCCCAACAGGAACAGGATTGAACCCAAAGGCAGGCGGCACATGGCTTGGAAGTTCCACCTTCCGCATGTTCTCAAAGTTTTTCAGCTGCTCATTCAGCATACCCAGCATGCTGTCGGTTTCAGCCCGGGTGAATTCCATGCCGATCAGTTTCTGGGCATGGTTTACATCATTGTCGTGAATCTTGCTCCCCTCATTATTGGTACATGCATCTATGAAAATACATAGTATGCAAGCCAGTCCAATGAAGAAGAAATTTCTTGTTTTTTTCATAACTGAAATCAATTTATTTTAGCCAGGATCTGGCATCTTTTGAAGCGTACACATTTCCGGTGGCAAGGTATGATTCATGATTCAGCTCAATCTTATTTAACCGGTAGTGATAATTGAGCATTATGCCACAACTCTTACTTATTCCTTTCTTTGAGATATCAGCCATCCAATGTATATTCTGGATCTTTGCTCCATTGGAAAGATGAAAATGCGCAACAGGGTCGAAGGCCTTTTTTCCTCGTTTAATGTTAATCAGGTAGTGGGCGCACAAACGCATCAGGGGTTTTTTAAGTATCTTTTCTTTTTCTGTATTTCTGTACCAGTATTCATCCTTAAGTATCTCCAACAGTCCTTCACGTGAATTCCTCTTTCCTGATAAATTACAGATCTTAGTTGATTCATTTGCCGTGACAAGGGGATCTCCTCCTTCCTGAAGATAAGCGTATAACCATTGGTAAAATCCAGGAATAGGGGAGAGGGTGGCAAATGTTTTAAGATTGGGCAATTCTTCTGAAAGATGCTGTACGACCCGTTTAATCAGGAAATTACCATAACTAATCCCGGTGAGTCCTTTTTGGGTATTTGAAATTGAATAGAATATAGCCGTATCAGATTCAGCAGGATCATTAGCGGGTGCCTTAACATCCAGCAATTTCTGAATATTCCCTGGCATACCATTGCCAAGTGCGACCTCCACAAAGATCAGCGGATCGTTTGGCATGCGGAAGTGAAAAAATGCAAACACCCTGTGATCCGTAAAAAGACGGTGTTTGAGATCCTCCCACGATAGGATTTTATGAACTTTCTCATATTCCATTAGCTTTTCCAGCAGTGATGCCGGGGAGTTCCAGCTAATCTCCTGTAGGTCGAGCAGGTTTACATCAAAATAGGCGCTTAGGAGGTTTTCAATATCTGTATCCAGTTTTTTTAAACGGGGTATCGATTTAATCATGGGTATCAAATCGCTCCGCATGTCTTTAAGGAAGATAAATCCATTGGGGAGTTTGATCAGCTGTCGCAACAGTTTTACACGTGGTGGAATCAAGGCATCAAGGAGTGAAAGTTCAGCTTCTATACGTTCAGTTTCGTTTCCGGCTGTTCTTAATTTCCTGATCCTTTCATCGAGAAGGTCTGTATCCACATCAAAATTGCGGGCGAGAATCCTGAGGAATTTTCCCTTCCCCTTTTGCGACAGGTTGATATAGATCATCCCAAGATGCACTACTTTCGCCTGTCTTGAAATGTCTCCCCCCTCTTCCATAATACACTCTGTCATAAGATTCATCAGGTTTTTTTCATCTTCCGGAAGCATGTCTGGATGGATTTTTGGAGGGGGATTTCCTGATTCCTTCCATGCGGTAACAATCTTATCAATGGTTTTGCGACTGATGCCTGCTATTGAAAGGTCAATCTCTGGCTGAGATATGTTGGGTTTCTTCTTCTTCATTATTCGATAGCTTGATTTCTTTGCCACTATCAACGTTGATAAAGGTACAAAAAAGAAAGATACAACAGATCGATTGAATCATCTGATGCATATTCTGATCACATTTTTTTATCAACGAAAGAGTTTGTAATTTTGCTCCCGGAGAGATGGCAGAGCGGTCGAATGCGGCGGTCTTGAAAACCGTTGACCTGCAAGGGTCCGGGGGTTCGAATCCCTCTCTCTCCGCAACATGGAAATGCCGTTGTGAAACGGCATTTTTTATTTCCGGGAATCCATGAAGCTTGCTTCCATGGATTTCAGGGAAGAAAAAAGGTGGTACGTAGTACCCGGCATTTCCATGTTGACGATCCCCCCTCAGGGATCACGACCGAAGGGAGTAATCCCATGAATACTCCCCCTCAATGGGATCACGACCGCTGAGAGTAATCCCCTGCCTTTACTCCCTCCAATCCTATGGAACGTTCGCTCTCCTAACTCCTTGATTAGTCAATCTCCAAACCTTTTATTTACCAATAATTTTATTATTATTGCATATGCAAAAGGGACTGATACTTTGTTCGCTGGTTTTCTTTCTCCTGACTCATGTGTTGATTCCAGGTCATGCTCATGAACAACGAGATATTGACAGCCTTCGGACCCTGATCAATCTGCCGAATGCAACTGATGCCCAAAAAACAAGGTGGTTATTTAAGATTGCTGACCTTTTCTATTATTCGGATCAAACGAAGGAACTGCATGAGGTTATTCTGGAAGCGAAGGGAATTGTTGATCATCTGAATGATAAATGCCTGGAAGCTGATCTGGGTGTGTTCGAGGCCAAATACTTATTTGATTCAGAGATGTTCCACGAAAGCCGGAGAAGATCAATGAAGGTCCTGGCATTCGCAAGACTGAACAGGTGTGTAATAGCTGAAATTGACATTCTTTTACACCTGGGCAAACAGTGCATGTACTTCTCAGAAGAGGATTCAACCTTCTTTTATCTTCAGCAGGCAAAGCGAATTGCTGAAGAATCAGGCGATGTATATAGTATAGCCAAAGTTAACCGGATGCTGGGATTGCATTATTTCGTGGTAAATCAATTTCAGCGATCAAGGGAACTTCTGCAACCCTCTTATCACGTGTTTCTTCAACACCGGGATTTTCTTCTTGCCGGAAAAACCTTATCTGATATTTCGGAGTGCTTTTATACCGAATCGAATTACGATTCGGCATTAGTATATGCATTGAATGCGGACACCATTCTCCAAAAGAGCTCCGGATTCTATGATTTGGCGAACAACTACAATTTGATGGCTCTTATCTACCACAGTACAGGGCCAATAGAGGAGGCCATAATCGCATACTTCAACGGGCTGAGAATTGCCGATCAGTACAACAATACCGAGTTGCAAATCCTTTTTCTGTATAATCTTGCCAATTGTTATTATGATTTAAATGCCTTGGATAAGGCCACTGAAAGATTTCGGTTATGCCTTACCAGGGCCGTGCAGGTTCACGATACCTCCACCATCATCTATTCACTCTCGGCTTTAGGCAATCTGGCTTTAGAAGATTCAAATTACGATACGGCTTATCTCTACCTGATGAAATCGTATAATCTGGCATTACAAACCAATGAATCAGATATGCTCAGCTTTCTTGCGGCTAGTTTAGCTGACCTGAAAATAGAACTGAAAGAATACGGTGAAGCTCAGAAATACATCGACAAAGCGTTTGAATATGCCAAAGAGGTAAATTCGCCAGAAGAAATGATTTCCATTTCTATTTCTCAGGCCATGTTTTACGCTGAAACCAACCGATTTAACGAATCGATAGAACTGCTGTTTAATGTACTGGATCAATCAAAAAAGATCAAGTCTGTCGACGGTTATCGGTTAAGCCTGGAATCCTTAGCAGAGGTATATGAAAAACAAACCGATTATAAAAACTCCTTGATCTACTATCAGAAGGTCCACGAATTCGAGGACAGCATCCAACTCACTTCCACCCTGGAAAAATTTATCTCAACTGAATGGCAATTTGAGAAAGATAAGGCAGATCGGATAAAACAGCTGGAAATCGAAAATGCTGATCTTATCTACCAGGCAAATCTCAGAGAAACCCGTTTAATTGCTCTGATTGCCATAATCACCACGATCGCTTTGCTTGCAGTCTCGCTGTTCCTTTATTTATTGTCCAGATCGAGAAAAAATCGAGCCAGGGTACTTCAGGATAAAAACCGGTTAATCAAAGGTTACAGCGATGAATTGATGAACATGGTCTCCAGGCAGACAGCCATGACCGAACAATTGGAAGTTGCGAATCTTGCAAAATCGAAGTTATTCTCCATAATTGGTCATGACGTAAAAACCCCGTTAAATATTATCCAGGGATATATTGATCTATTAATGACTGATAGTCCTGATGCAGATACCAGGGAAATCTATTACAAGAGTATAGCAAAGGCGTCTGAACAACTTATTGATATGATCAATACGTTGTTGGATTGGGCCAGGGAACAATCGGGAACGATTCAATACAGCCCTGAATTATTTAATGTCGTCAATTTAATTAACCACCTACTTACCAGTGCAGAAATTCAAGCCACCCGGAAACAAATCGAAATTCGTAAAGAATATGATCCGAATGAAGAAATAATGATACATGCTGATAAAATCATGTTTGAGCGAATTCTTTATAATCTTCTTACCAATGCGATAAAATTCACACCGAACCATGGGAAAGTTTCTGTTGGATGGACTTTCGGGAAGGATCAAGTCAAATTTTTCGTTAAAGATACCGGCATTGGGATGACTGAAGAAATGACTGAAACCATCTTTGAGAAGTCGATGGAATCCATTAGGAAGGGAACAGATGGAGAGAAGGGGAGTGGTTTGGGACTAAATATCTGCAGGGAGTTTGTAAAAAAACACCATGGTCATATCTGGGCAGAAAGTAGTTTAGGTTCCGGAACTCAGATTTATTTCAACATTCCGTTGACCTTGCGGGAATAATCCCTATGCCCACCCCAATTGAAGTTTGTTTTGTACTTAATCCATTGACCATGACAACTCTTTAGATAAAAAATAAATCATATGGCAACAAACCAGGAGTTTGTCGATTTCGTTGTAGACCAGATTGAAAATGCTGGCGAAATAAAAGCCAAAAAGATGTTTGGCGAATATGGAGTATTCTCGGATGGGAAAATTTTCGCTCTCATCTGCAATAACAAACTATTTGTCAAACCTACGGCAGCCGGACGAGCCATTATTGAAGAAGTAGTCGAAGCACCTCCTTATCCGGGAGCAAAACCGTGTTTTCTTATTGAAGATAAGATTGAAGACCGTGAATGGATCAGTAACCTGATTAGGATAACCGTTCAGGAACTGCCTGAACCCAAGCCCAAGAAAAAGAAAAGATAAAGATCTTGTAGCTGTGTATGAGGTCCACCGGCATTAGTTACAAGAATATGCAGCCTCCCGAACTTTTTCCTGATTTCTTCCTGCAGCATCCTGATATCTTCAGGTTTAGAAACATCAGCAACCATGGCTAATACCTCAGATTTGCCAACGACATGGGAGCTGCTTTACCCAGTCTTAGCTAACGTAAAATTACAGATGAAATTCAGATTTGAATAATTTTCAGCCACAATAACCGGCAATCCTGCTGTAAATCATTCCGGGATGCACAGCTGTTTTTCCGGGTGATGATATAGTTTATATTTCAATAGCTCAATCCCGGCTTCTGTATCTGTTGCGGCAATGGTTCCTGCCCCGCAGTCTGGAAGATAAAATCCTCTCAGATCACCGTTATCAGGATGTTTGATAACCAGCGCACTGGAAAGATGTTTCAATAAGAGCCATCCCCTTGTTTCTCCTGTAACCTGCTCATCCAGGTTCAATATCAGCGAAGAATCATCCTGGGTTGCAGGTTTCACATTCAATAGTCCTTTTCCATCCACTGTTCCACCCCGGAAAAAACAATAGGTCGAGGAGGTGGTAAACCCCAGTTTTGAATAAACCCTGAATCCCATCTCGGTAGCGACCAGAAGGATCGGTTGCCCGCTACGACAGAGGCTGATCAGGCTCTTGGTCACAATGGTTCCAAGACCCTGTTTCCTGAACCCTTCTCTGACAATGATGTTCCCTAGCCAGGAGGAGCTGCCAAAATGGATGACATGTCCAACTGCAGCAATACCGTGGTTTCGTCTCCAATGGTGAATTCCAGTTCTCCCTCGATCAGGTGGGTCCATTGCTCGTGGGGATGACTGTGTGCCGGCAGATCCGTACCGGTTTCAATGGTAAAATACCCGAATGTGGCCTGATCCGAATGGTATACCGGTCCGGTTATTCCGTCCCATACCCGGATCTTTTTTCGGGTATTGAAATTGATGAATGGCATAATGTTCTTTTTTGTATTAAAATCAATCATCTATTTATGTGGTCTGATCCCATTCAGATGCAATGGTATTAAAATATGATTCGCTTTTCATTTCTGTCCAGTTCGTTGACTTTCTCCATTCCTTTAGCCACTTTTTCAAACGTAATCATGAATTCGTCCAGCTCTTTTTCTGTCAGTTCCCCGAGTACCTCACCGAAATAGCTGTCGTTGGTCTGATGAATGTTTTTGCTCACCTGCCGGCCCTGCTCTGTCATGGTCAAACTCACGGCACGGCGGTTTTCAGGAGGAATGATCCGTTCAACAAGTTGTTGTTTGACCAGTCCGTCAATGATCCTGCTGGTAGTGCTGGTATCAAGTCTGAGTTTACCGGCAAGTTCGTTGAGGCTGACCCCTTCCTCCTCTTCCAGTGCCATCAGTGCATGACACTGAGGGAGTGTAACCCCGCAGCAACCGCAACTGGTGGTTTGGGTATTAAGTCCCCATTCAAAACGGCGAAGGACCTTTCTGAATTTTCTGATGGTTGGTTCGTGCATAGGATTTTTGTTATATCACATTATTGGAAAAGTTGTTTGTTGCAAAAATTGTCGTACACAAATGTAAGAACAAAAAAATTACAAACAACTTTTATTCAATCTATCTCCGGTCACACAACAGATTGATTTTCCACTTGTATTGATATTCCGGATGACATCACAGGTATCGTCAAAATCTGCTTCAGCAGGGATCTGAGGTTCCAGTGCGGTAATTTCGTTTGGTAACTTTGGAGTAAAATCTTCGAAATCAGCTTCCAGCGGAACTAAAGGTGCCAGGTGCTGCTTAAATTTCATATCAAACAGATTGATACTGTCACCACCATCCAGAATGCTGATCGCTACATTTGTAATGATGGGTGAGATACCCGTTGCTCCGTACGTCCTTCCAGGTGCCCATATAAAGATAAGAGCAGGCAGGTAGACGCTGTAAAATACTAATATCCAGGATAATAACCCGAACTTTTTCTGAGATTTTTGATTTGTTTTCATAGATTTACTGGTTTATAAGGTTAAAAAACGCTTGCAAGATACAACAATTGCATGATACAATAATAATTTTTTTTAT
>CALCGJ010000048.1 GCA_937900965.1 uncultured Bacteroidota bacterium
TCTTTGATTTGGTTGAATGGTAATATTGTATTTGGTTTTTGTGTCTCTTTTTTACCTGGTTTGTGTGCCAGTTCTATAGACTCTTCGCTGGCAGCTATGAGGTTGCCGGAAATGATTTCGTCTGTTACGGTTTTGATCTCTAAGTTCCTGCCTAAATGTTTGACATATTGCCTGGAAAGTTTCATCGGGCTGTCTGCGCCGGCTGAAGAGACCGTAAGATCGTAATCTTCCTGATCCCGATCGAAGTTTGACTCAATTAACCGTGTTATTCCCTTGCAGTCATCAATCGTGATCCCATTGTCTCCATCAATGAAGACAGCAATTTTATTAGCCGGCTTTACCTTCACTTCAACCAGGAATTTATCGCTCTCCCTGAAGTGATCGGTGATGATCTCTTCGATTCGGTTTTTCATTTTTTATTCCTTGCCTGATATTCCTTTTATTCCCAATAAAAGAGGGGACTTGTGGTCCCCTCATCTCATAACTCTCAAAATCAGTGCAAAGATACAAACTATTTCCTCATCCAACAAGTTTTTTAAAATTTATTACAACGGAATATTTCCATGTTTTCTTGGCGGTCCCGATTTGGTCTTGGTCTGGGTCATCTCAAGGGCCTGGATCAGGCGAAACCGTGTTTCCTTTGGGTGGATGATCTCATCCACATATCCAAGTTCAGCTGCTTTGTAAGGGCTGGCAAATGTGTTTTTATAATCATCGACCGCCTTTTGACGGGCTTCCGGAGTGAGGTTGTCTTTTTTGTACAGGATGTTGACGGCTCCTTCGGGTCCCATTACGGCGATCTCAGCGGTGGGATATGCAAAGTTCACATCTCCTCCGATGTGCTTGCTCGACATCACATCATACGCACCCCCGTATGCCTTACGGGTGATTACAGTAATCCGCGGGACAGTAGCTTCACAATAGGCGTAAAGCAATTTTGCTCCGTGTTTGATGATTCCTCCCCACTCCTGGGTGGTTCCCGGAAGGAATCCCGGAACATCAACGAATGTTACAATGGGGATGTTGAAGGCATCGCAGAAACGGATGAACCGCGCAGCTTTCATGGAGGACTGGATATCCAGGACTCCGGCAAGGTGAGCCGGCTGGTTGGCTACGATCCCCACAGAACGGCCATCGAAACGGCCAAAACCGATCACCATGTTCATGGCGAAGTGAGGCTGGATCTCGAAGAAGTTGTTGTGATCAACAACAGTTGTGATCAGCTCCTTGATATCATAGGGTTTGTTAGGATCATCAGGAACAAGCGTTGACAGTTTCTCATCGGTGCGACGAATGTCGTCGGTGCAAGGCCTGATCGGTGCCTCTTCCATATTGTTAGAGGGGAGAAAACTCATCAGTTCCCGAAGCATGATCATCGCTTGCTCGTCATTTTCCGCCAGGAGGTGTGCAACCCCGCTTTTGGAGTTGTGCGTAATTGCACCGCCAAGATCGTTCATGGTGACCTCTTCATGTGTCACGGTTTTGATTACATCCGGACCTGTAACAAACATATAGCTTGTATCTTTCACCATGCAGATGAAGTCGGTGAGTGCAGGTGAATAGACAGCACCGCCGGCGCAGGGGCCCAGGATAGCCGAGATTTGCGGAATCACTCCTGAGCATTTTGTGTTGCGGTAGAAAATATCGGCATAGCCTGCCAGGCTTTCCACTCCTTCTTGAATCCGGGCACCTCCCGAATCGTTCAACCCGATTACCGGTGCACCCATATGGAGGGCCAGATCCATGATTTTGATGATCTTATCGGCATTGGCTCTGCTCAGCGTTCCTCCGAAAACAGTGAAATCCTGGGCGAAAACGAAGACAATCCGACCGTCGATTTTACCGTAACCGGCAACCACACCATCTCCAAGCACCTTCTGATTCTCCATTCCAAAATCGTGACATCGATGTGTCAGAAATTTGTCTTTCTCCACAAAGGAACCGGGATCAAGCAGCAACTGGATCCGTTCACGGGCCGTCAGCCTGCCTTTTGCATGCTGTTTGTCAATCCTCTCCTGGCCGCCACCAAGTTCGGCAAGTTTACTCTTTTCGTCAAACTGTCTGAGCTTATCCTCCAGTGTTGTCATCTTATCAGAATTAAATTATTCAATAATCACAAGGGGTTGATGCGCATCCACAGTATCCCCCTCTTGTACTTTGATCTCTTTGATAACACGATCTTGCTTTACTTTGTATTCGCTCTCCATTTTCATGGCTGATACCACAACCAGGGTATCCCCGGCCTTCACCTGTTCGCCTTCCTTCACCAGGATTTTCACCACTTTGCCCGGCATAGGGCTGGAGATCACCGTATCATCATCACCATGATCAGACTTGCGGCTTTTCTGGTACCTCGATTCCGCATCGATGAGCTCAGCATCATAGGAGTAACGGTAGGTATTCACGTAGTATTTTTTAGGCCCGCCGGCTTCAATCAGTTCGATGTTGTATGACTTGCCATCCATCAGCAGGAGATAAACACCCCGTTCTACCATCATGATCTGGGCGTCGTATTCGTTGTCGTCGACGGAAATCAAAAACCTGTTTCCATCCCGTTCCAGAAGTTTTACTCTGGCCATCCGGTCGTCCAGACTAATCTCTAATTCATTCATAATCGGCTTAATTAAAGAGGCTCTTCTTGCGGCCTGTTACCTTCCAGTCGGCCGTACCCTCCCGGGCTACTACTTTAGTCTCAAACTTATCTATTTTGCTGAGGTAATCAACAAATATGGCCATGATTGCGCGATCTTCATTTTTTGTATCATTCTCCTGGGGACCAACCAGACAGGGCTGGTTCTTCTCGATGAACTGGGTGTTGTAGTTTCCATCTATGAAAGCAGGACAACCCATGATGCGCTCAAGAAAACGGATGTTTGTCTTAACGCCCGTAATCTTGTATTCATAGAGGGCACGTTTCATCCGTGCAATGGCTCCCTCGCGGGTACGCGACCAGCAGATCAGCTTTGAGATCATCGGGTCGTAGTAAATCGGGATTTCATAACCCTCATAGATGTACCCATCACAACGTACACCCAGTCCCTTTGGTTCGGTGATGTGGGCAATGCGCCCCGGACTAGGCATGAAATTGTTGTCGGGATCCTCAGCATAGATCCTGCACTCGATGGCATGTCCGTCCTGTTTAAGGTCCTCCTGCCTGAGCCACAGCACATCACCCTGAGCAATACGGATCATCTCTTTCACCAGGTCGACACCAACCACCCGTTCGGTAATGGGGTGCTCAACCTGAAGTCGGGTATTCATCTCAAGGAAGTAGTAGTTCTGGTTATCATCCACAATGAATTCAATGGTTCCTGCCCCCGAATAGTTTACCGCTTTGGCAGCTGCCACTGCAGCTGCTCCCATGGCTTCCCGCACATCAGGGGTGATGAGCGGTGAAGGGGTCTCCTCAACGATTTTCTGGTGACGTCGCTGAACGGAACACTCGCGCTCAAAGAGATGAATAACATTCCCATGTTTGTCGGCAAGGATCTGGAATTCAATGTGGTGCGGGGAGTCGATGAATTTTTCGATGTAGACTGCGTCGTTACCAAAGGAGGCTGCAGCTTCAGAACGTGCCATTCGGATAGCACTTTCCACCTCCGACTCCTCTTTAACCAGTCTCATCCCCTTGCCTCCGCCCCCGGCTGAAGCCTTTATCATCACAGGCAAACCGATCTCGCGGATCACATCCACCGCTTTGGAGTCGTCGCTGATAGGTTCCGTGGTGCCGGGAACGACTGGTACTCCAGCCGCAATCATGTTTTTCCGGGCTGTGATTTTATCCCCCATCGACCTGATAGCTTCCGGTCCAGGCCCGATAAAGATCAAACCGGCATCCTGGCATCGCTGTGAGAAATCGGCATTTTCAGAGAGAAAACCATATCCGGGATGGATTGCATCGGCTTTACACTGCCTGGCAACTTCCAGGATCTTTTCCATGTTCAGGTAACTTTCTGAAGAGGGGGCTGCACCAATATAATAAGCTTCATCGGCATACCTGACGTGCATCGAGGCTTCATCAGCATCAGAATAAACAGCAACAGAGACAATTCCCATCTCACGACAGGATCGCATTACCCGAACGGCAATTTCACCCCTGTTGGCAATCAGTACTTTTCTTATCATCAAATATAGATTTGATAATCAATTCAAATAAATTTATAAAATCTTGTTAATCAGATAAATACGTTTTTTGAAAATTTCAGTAAGGTGCAAAGATAACCCAAAATATTAACTCTCTTAAATACTTAATATGTTAAATATAATAATTGATGCGTTGAATACTGATGTCAAAAAAAATATGTAAATTTATTCCCACATTTTAAATTAAGACCGTCATGAAAAAAATAGTATTTCTTATAGTTTGTACGCTGGTGCTTTCTTTCTCCTGTAAGAAGGCTGCAGATGAGGCAATTGATTGTGTTGTTGAACTCTTGTTTGCAAGTATCTCCTACACTGCCAACCCAATCGATTCCAAAGAGGTTACCCTTATGGTTAATTACGCTGGTGAATTTTCCGTCAGTGTGGAGTGGGAATTCGGAGACGGCACCACGGAAACAATGAGTGGCACTACCGTTACACACGTATATCCATCGGCCGGGGCTTATTCAGTAAAAGCCAACATGACACTATCAGGGGATAATCACAGCAGTTGTAGTACCAGCAAGAGCAAAACGATTGACGTCAACTGATCAGGCCCTGCTGAAGTATCTCTTCCGGTCCTCCTGATGCAACAAGTCGTCCTCCCTTTTCACCTGCTCCGGGTCCCAGGTCGATGATCCAATCGGCATGCAGAATTAGTTCGGGATTGTGTTCAATCAGTATAATCGAATGACCCTGGTCTACGAGTTGATCGAATAGAGAAAGCATTGCCGGCAAATCTGCGGAATGCAACCCTGAGGAGGGTTCGTCAAACAGGAACAGGGCGCATCCCCTGGCCGGATGTATCAATTCCTTTGCCAGAACCAACCGCTGAGCCTCTCCCCCCGAAAGTGTCTGAAGCGATTGTCCCAGTACCAGGTATCCTAAGCCGATTTGGGTGAGTTGTTTAATTTTCCCGGCGATGGTGCTGTTATCTTCAAAAAAATCTGCTGCTTCCCGAAATGTCATCGCCAGGATATCAGCAATCCCCTTCCCTTTAATCTTTATGTTCAGCACCTGATCCCGGTATCGTGATCCGTTGCATCGGTCACAAGGGATCTTCACATCTGCCATAAAATCCATGCTGATTCTGTTCTCTCCTGAGCCATTGCAAAGGTCGCAGCCACCCTGAGGAGAGAGGAATGAGAAATGGTTCTTAGACAATCCAAGCCTCTTTGCCCCGGAACTGCCAGCAAAGAGGTTGCGGATTGGATCGAAGATTCCGGTGAATGTGACCGGTGTACCGCGGTTGCTACCGAAATGCCCTTTCTGACTGACAGAGATCAACCGGTCGAATTGTTGAAATCCGGAGATCTCCCGGCATCCCTGTGGACTGTTTGTGAGCCACGATTTGTATATAACTTCGTCGACCAGGGTTGATTTCCCGCTTCCCGATACTCCTGTAACAGCGACAATTCCACCTGTAGGGATCGCTAGTGTAAGATGGTCAAGGTTATGCTTTGTGGCGTCAGTGATGGAGATGACCCCTAAATACGCAATAACCCCTAAATCCGCAATAACCCCTAAATCCCCTGAAGGGGACTTACTCCCTCCCATGCAAGGGGAGGGGTGGGGAGGGGTCATCCCGGTTAACTGAAACCTGTTTCGGGAGGTGATTACCAGCTGGTTCCGTTTCAGGTACTGACCTGTCACCGATTTTGGGTTATGCATCAGCTCTTCTGGGGTACCTGTTGCGATGATCTCACCCCCCTCTTTTCCGGCTCCGGGCCCCATGTCGATCACCAGGTCTGCTTTTCGGATTACTTCAGGATCGTGTTCTACCATCACAATCGTGTTCCCGGCTTTCCGTAACCTGTCAATCCGGTCAAACAATTTTTCCATATCCACAGGATGGAGACCAGCCGTTGGTTCATCCAGCACATAGGTAATCCCTGTCAGCCCTGAACCCATCTGACCGGCTAGCTTGATTCGCTGAAATTCACCTCCTGAGAGACTATCTACCGGACGGCTCAATGAGATATATTCCAACCCCATTCCCATTAACATTTCAAGTCGTTCGAGTATCTCTTTTGTGAGAAAGGTTAATGGTATTTTTTCCTGCTCAGAGCAAGTGTCTGGCAGCAACTGCAGAAATTTTTCAAGCTGAGCAACCGGAATTGAAGATACCGTGGCGATATCTTCGCCTTGGATAAAATAGGAGAGAGCTTCATGATTCAAACGTTTTCCCATACATTCAGGACAACCCTTCTCCTCCATAACTGCTTTCATCTCCTCTCCGCGGTGGTCAGCATGTTTCCGGCCATATTCCTGGTTTACGAGAGCAACGAATCCAATCCACTTCCCTTGGAAATGATGTTCACCTGTTCGTTCTTTTCGTTTGAAATACCATGAAACATCATAGGTTTCATCACCTGTTCCTGCCATGGCAAGCCTTTGTTCTTCCTCTGAAAGAGCCGACCACGACATTGAATAATCGATTTCATGCCGTAACCCAACCACTTTCAGAATCGAAACGTATTGTCCGAATGGATCCCCATAGAACCGCCCTGTTTTGGTGCCATCCAGGGCTCCTGCCAGCAGGGATCTCTCCGGATGGGTAACGAGTTTTAAAGATGAACAAACCATTATGGATCCAAGTCCATCACATCGGGGACAAGCTCCTTTTTGCTCATTGAATGAGAAGAGAGTACTTAATACTGGATCCTGGATGCCGGATAGCGGATGACCCCTCCCCAGCCCTCCCCTGAAGGGGAGGGAGTAAGTCCCCTTTAGGGGATTTAGGGGTTCTGGATGCCTTAATGCAAACCGGGAAAACAGTAGCCGGAGCAGATCATAGATGCCGGTGTAGGTGCCAACCGTTGACCTTGGGTTTGTATCGGGATCACGCTGATCAACGGCAAAGGTGGGAGTTAATCCGGAGATCTCTTCAAAACCGGGTTTCTCTTTGATCCCCATCTGTGCCCGGGCATAGGCTGAGAAACTTTCCAGGAAACGATTCCTTCCCTCGGCGTAGAGCGTGTCAAACGCCAGAGATGATTTCCCGCTTCCCGATATCCCGGTAATAACTGTGATCTTGTTATGCGGGATCCGGCAGGAGATACCCTTCAGGTTGTTGGTAGTAACGCCGGTAATGGTGATGTGGTGGTGTGGTGCCATGGTGCCATTGTGCCGTGGTGCCATTGTGCCATTGTGCCGTGGTGCCATTGTGCCAT
>CALCGJ010000049.1 GCA_937900965.1 uncultured Bacteroidota bacterium
TCCTTCGTTTTTTTCCTCTTTTCGTATTTTCAAAAGGGTTCTGAACATTGGTTCGGTTAACCCTTTTTCTTTTCTCATGATAATTGCTTTCCGGATCATTTCAGGTGAAGGAGTACTTTCTGCAGCTATCAGGCAGTTATGGAACGTTTCCTGGATCCCTGCAAGCATCCTGTCCAGTTTGTTTTTGGAAGTATGTTGTGAGAAATAGTATGGAGAGGGGTAATACAGGGATTCACCAGGTCGGATGATGCCTTCCTGTAAAGCAATTTGTTCAAGTGGTGTATTTGGATAAATTCTTAATCCGGCCAACATCAGAACCATGTTCTCATCACTGATGTATTTACCAATAAAGTCGCGGGTCTGACTAACCGTTTCAGTTGTTTCTCCAGGTCCTCCAAAAAGGAAAAACCACATTGTCGGCAAATCATATTTATTTATGAGCCTGGCCGTGCGTATGATATCTTTGAGTGTAAATCCTTTTTTTAAATTTTTTATAACAACAGGAGCAGCGGAATCCGGGGTGACATCGATCTGCTTGAAACCTGCACGTATCATGAGTTCGAAAAGCACTTCACTGGTATTCCGGGGATTAATTCCCATTGTTCGAAGCCGGGGGTGGATATTCCTGCGAATGATAGCACGGCAGATATCTTCTGCGTGACCTGAAGGCTCGTTAAATGTGGAATCTACAAAGTCGAATGTGACCCTCCCCTGCCTGTCCATAGCCTCCTCTATCTCCAGGGCAATACTTTCCGGATCACGCAAACGATACGTTTTCCCTTCAATGCAGGGATAGGTGCAATATATGCAACCGAGGGAACATCCACGTTTGGTTTGTATACTGTAAACTCCACGTTGAGTGTAAGGCAAAAAATCAATGTGTCGGTCTATCTCAGAAAAAGGGATTGAGTTATAAACCAGAAACCCATGTTTAAAAGCTTTTTCTGTTTTGATACTCTCTTTCATCAGGATCTGGGGCAATGAATCAGCAGGCTCATTTTTATCCAAACACCGGAGCAACCCAAAAAGGGCCTCCTCCCCTTCTCCAACCACACCGTAATCAGCAGCGGTATGCTTCATAACATCTTCGGGGAAAACACTGAAGCCACTGCCTCCAACTATCACAGGAGCCCCTGAAATCTCTCTTACCGGCATAATGAAATCACTCATAATCCGATCCATATAGAAAATAGTTTTATCAGCTACAACATCGTCAATGTTACGGATGCTGAACCCAATATAATCGGGGTTATATTCCTGAACCAGATCAACCAGCGACCTCCCTTCATCAAAAACACCGTCGTATACCCTCACATCATACCACTGTTCCAGGTAAGATGCCAACAAACTAAGTCCTACAGGTGGAATCGGGTAAGGGAACTTTTCAACATTTGTATTTACAAGTAATAGCCGTTTCATAAAACCATTCATGTCATTATATAACGTCCGTTCCCTTCTTGATTAACCACAGTGCTCCTACCCTTTCATGAAACTCCTCATACGGAAGTGATGTTCGGGTTACCGCATTAAAGAAGTTGTAATTGTTGTAATTGTTGTCAATGATCTGATCCTTAATCTGCTGATGATAGACAGTTCCCGGCATCGGTGTCAAAATGGTATACCCTGCAAATACCACAGGATTGGCACTTGAGTACTCGGCAAGTGCGTTGAAATCATCCTCTCCGTAATTGAAAGGGATGACATAATTCCCCCGAACCATAATCCCATGCTCATGAAAAACCTCAATCGCTTTCTGGTTATCTGCTGCCGGAGACCCCTTTTTGTATTGCTTCAGCTCCTTATCCCGGAAGGACTCAAAACCACAGATCACAACTTTTAACCCTCCCCTTGCCATCTTCTCAATTATTTCCGGGTGGTGGGCTGCAACATCAGCCCGGATGTCCATTACCAGGGTCTTATCAATTTTCTCTTCAAGAATCCGATCGAAAAGATGATTCATGAACTGCAAATCTACAACGGTGTTGGCATCAGCAAAACGCACTACCGGATATTCCGGGATGGATTTCAACTCCTCGATGAGACTTTCAATCTGTCGCTGGTGATATTTCCCCTTGAATTGTGTCCAGATAGAACAAAACGTGCATTTATAGGGACATCCAAGTGAGGTGAAGACATATGTACTTGGGTCAGGACTATTGCCAACTTTATAGGTGGAGATCCATCTTTCAAGATGACTCCGGTCAATCTTCAGGTAGTTATTCCCAGCTGAATCCCAGGTTGACATTGCCCCGTATGTCTTCTCCAGACCAGTCGCCTTCCTAATCAGAATACCAGCCACAGTATCAAGAGCTAAGCCAGACTCTTTAGCTATAATCAACTCCTTGAATATATGTGGGCATTGTCCCGGAATGACCACATCTACAGAGGGATCCGTGAAATCATAAGGGAGTAATGTGGCATGCAGTCCACCTGCCACAGTCAGGATAGTTGGATCTACCTCCTTAGATACACGACAAATTGTTATGGAATCATTGAATTCCGAGGTGATTACAGTTACTCCCACAACATCTGGCTTATATCTTTCCACCAGTTCCTTAACAAGTTTCCCCAGCGGCAGGGCTGATGGGTTAAGGTCATACTCCCCTTTTGTATCAAAGACAATAACATCATGGTCTTTCACAGCTGAAGCAATCGTAAGCAATCCCAGCGGAGGACCAATTAATTTTTTATGAATAAACCGTTTAGCTGCTTCAGGAGCGTACTTCAGGATTTTATTCTCAGGTGAACGGGGTGGATTTATCAGGAGAACCTTCATAAAAATGAATTACGAGTTACGAA
>CALCGJ010000050.1 GCA_937900965.1 uncultured Bacteroidota bacterium
CACCACCGATGGGATCTCCGTAAAGCTGAACAGGGGATGCATTGGCGCAGTAAGCTGGTAGAGGCCCCGAAAGGGTAACATTTCCACTCAGTGACACCAATACGGTCAGTTCCTCGGAATAGGTGAGCCCTGGAGATGTAACGGTTACACTATAGTCGGTTGTTTCAAGCGGAGAGACAGTTGGGTTGAATATCGTGGGCTGGGTCAGAGAGTAATCCTTTGGATTGGAAGTCCAGAGAAAGGTTGCGTCTGCAGGAGGATTGAGAAGGGTGAGTGTGACTGATTGACCTTTACAAATGTCTGTTTGGATAGCCGTGAAAACCAACCAGGAGCTGTCGGTGCCCCCAAGCAGGTTGGTAGCTTTGAGCATCAGGCTGTCGACTCCTTTCCAGAAAGAGTATGGTTTTGAGACCAACAGTGTTCCGGCTTGAGGATCCAGATTATAGGCTAGTACACCCGGATTGGAAACAGATATAGTAAGCTCCTGCAGGGAATAATTGGGATCATAAATGATGGTGTCCAGATCGAGAAGAGGGAATTGACTGTTGGTCATCATGGAGAGGGATTCATGCATAACAATTGGACGGGCTATGCCCCGTAGCTCCATTCCGCTGACTCTCACCTCACCGTTTGAGTATTCGTGGCACTCCATTTCTATGTCAACCACGGAGACATCTTCAGGGATGTCTATTACAGCTGTATGCTGCGTCCATTCAGTTTCTTCTGCCGGGAAAGTGATGTGAAAGCTTCCTCCTGTTTCAGGATAGTCGATCCACATCCAGATGATGTTTCCGGGAGATCCTTTTGTGTAAAATGTAAAGGTGTTAGTTCCCTTCTCCAGGCCTCCTAATCCATAAATTCTGAAGAAGTTACCTGAGTTACTGACCTGGATCGACTTATTTGCACTCAGAGGGACTCCGTCGTCATGGATCAAAACACCATCTTCGAGTTGATAGCCGTCGGGGATCTGGTCATCGTTCAGATCGGTTTGAAGAAGGGGAAAAATATTGACAAAGGGATTTGTGATACTGTCAAACAGCATAGCTGTCCATTCCAGCTGCGTAAATACAGGAATATTATTGGCGTCCAACCATGCCAGCAATGAGTCGGTTCGTTGCAAATAGGCATGCCATGAGGTATTGGGTGTAAAATGATTCTGATCGATGAGCAGCAGATGTTTGGCGATTCCATTGGCGATAATCGCTTTATTCTCTTTAGCTGTATAGTCGGAAGTCTTGAAGTCCCCGAATGTAATGGCAAACTGCTTGTCGTTATCCGGATTATACTCGTTGTAAGTCTTATACGAGTCATTATTGTAGGTGGCACCACCAATATATCCCAGCTGTGCCCCAATACTTTGAGCCAAATCTTCTCTGTAGAGCAGTGGGAAGGGCCCAAAAGGCTGGATCCAGTCCCACGGTCGTGCTATGTTGTAGGTTTCGCAGAGTGTAAGGGTTCGTTCTCCCAGCATTACAAGTACCTCCACAGGCATCTTAACGTCAAAAGAGGTCATTTTATGATAGGGTATGTTCGAAAGGAGTCCCAGGTTTACAGGCTCTTCCCAGAGAGAGAATAAGGTCAGGGAATCGGGATCCAGCGGATTGATGTTCTGGAGGTTTGACCAGGTATAAATCCTGCCTGTTTTGGGAATATAGAGCATCGGAAGATATTGCGGACTGTACAGATCGGAAAATTCGCCCGGCAGATTACTGATAACCAGGTTGTCAAATACATTGATCAACCCCTCACCCGGAATCGTGTTAGTATCTATATTACCCCATTTGAAACAGATCCGGGTCTCGTTGATGTGATCAACAAATGGATTTCCATGGTAGAATGTGGTATCATTCGTATTGTTAAGCTGTATGAGGCAGGTAGTGTGATTGGGAGAGTGATCCATAAACTCGTTCCCATTTGCGAAAAGCGGTTTCAAACCTTCTATGTAGCCAGGGGTCCATTCGGCTGATTGAATGTTGATGGCTGCGCAGAATTTATAATCATATTTAGAAAACACACTGTCAAAGCTAAAAAATTTCGGTAGTTCCTGATTGTCATCGACCCGGAAACATACACCACCCTGTTTGTTCCAGGCAACCTGGCTGAATAGCTGGGAGGAGGAAAACAGGATAATGAAAAAGATCAAGGTCAAGGTAACAGGGTCGAGGGT
>CALCGJ010000051.1 GCA_937900965.1 uncultured Bacteroidota bacterium
ATTGTTTTGTCGGAAAGGGAGAATATCTTCAATTATCTCAAATTTTTCACCACAATAGGCACATAGATCACAATAGAACTAATGTGTCCTAATGTGTCTAATGTGGCTATTTATGGTAAAGATAAAAAAATAACGCTATTTGTTAAACTCTATTACTTCCGGGCAAACGATACCATCTGTTTCTAACAAAACCGATCCCCACGAAAGTCCAACACCAAAGGCCGATAGAAGCAGCTTAACCTTTCCTGCCATCAGTTGTTCCCGTAACTGCGATACCATGGTAAGAGGAACCGAGGCTCCACTGGTATTGCCATATTCCTTAATCGAGTAAGGGACCTTTGCCGGGTCCAGTTTCAGCATTTTCCGGATGGTATTATTAATCAGCAGGTTTGCCTGGTGGAAAACGAGAAAATCGATGTCATCTAGACTCCGCTCTGTGGATTTCAACAACGCTTTGATGTTGGGAACCACCTCTCTCAAACTAAAGTTAAATACCTCAATTCCATCAAGTTCAACATTCAATCGCGAGCGAATGATCCCTTTTGAAATCTTTTTCATATCGAATGATTGCCTGGCCATTTTATGCCTGGCCCCGCCATCCCGGATCATGATCGCCTGGTATCCCGAACCGTCAGTTTGCAGGTTAAATACAAACGGTTTGGCTTCCGGGCTATATTCCAGGGCTGTAACTGTTCCGGCATCACCGAAGAGAGGGTAAGTGCTTTTATCCCTGTAGGATGTGGTGAGGGTGGAGATATCACCAACCATCAGCAGCGCTTTTTTTATAGCGCCCGACTGCATCATGGAGCCAACCATCGAGAGTCCATAGACGTATCCCGAACACCCGAGGCCAACATCATATGCGATGCAGGAATGTGGCAACCCGAGGCGATCCTGGATAATGCAGGCGGTAGTAGGCACAAGGTAGTCGCGCGATTGGGAAACGAAGACCAGCAATTCGACCTCCTTGCGGTCCCACTCCAGTTCATTCAGTAACTTCTCAGCAGCAATCACACATAAATCTGCTGTTGTAACACCTTTTGGAGCCACCCTTCGAAACTCAACGCCAATGTTTTTGATCAACGAATCCCGCTCTTTCTTTGAGATCCAGTTATAATCGGCATTGTGTTCCCTGGGTTTCGGAACAGAGGCTGCCATTCCGGCAATCCGGACATGAGGGATGGAGAATAAGGCCATTATTCCTGCACGCGGCTTTTTACAATATCATAGAGATTTTGAACAGTCACAGAACGGATCAGGTCATCTGCCGAAAGGGTTACATCGTATTCCGTTTTCACCATGGCAATCAATATCAGTGCGTTGATTGAACTCCACTCGAACATGCCCCTGAATTTATTTTCGGGCTTGAGTAATCCGGGTTTCAGATCATCAAATTCTTCTTCAATATGTATGATAAACTCCTCAATAGTCATAGTATCATGGTTTTCAGCAAAAGTAGCAAAAAAAGGTGAAAAGACGTATCTTTGGCACACAATCAGATTTTCATTTCTCCATGCCACCTGTAAAGAAAAAAAAGCGGTTGTTGCTGATCAATCCCCTTAACCAGCACAAGAAAGGGCTGGCCAACCGGCGTGAATCACTGCAGGCACCATTAGGACTGGGTATTGTCGCGGCACTCACCCCCGATACATGGGATGTGAGGATCATTGATGAAAATTTCAGGAAGTTTAAATATAAGGAGGCTGATCTGGTTGGGATTACGGCCCTGACTGCCCAATCATACAGGGCCTATGAAATCGCTTCAGTATACCGGAAAGAGGGGATCCCAACAGTGCTCGGAGGCATTCACGCCAACATGCTGCCGGAAGAGGCATCCAATTATGTGGATACGGTGGTTACAGGAGAAGCCGAGACGATATGGCCTGATGTGATCAGGGATTTTGAACAGGGCACCTTGAAAAATCGCTATCATGGGCCCTTATCTGACTTGAAAAACCACCCGGTCCCAAGGTATGACCTGTTGCATCCGGGATATATTTTTGGTTCAGTCCAGACCACCAGGGGGTGTCCGATGAACTGCGACTTTTGCTCAGTTCCAATGCTGAACCACCATACATTCCGCCTGCGGGATATCAATGAGGTATTGGATGAACTGGAGGCCATCCATAATAAGCTGATCTATTTTGTAGATGATAACCTGATCGGGGCCGACAAGAAATCGCATGAGCATGCCATGGCCCTTTTCCAGGGAATGATCGACAGGAAGCTGAACAAGGAGTGGTTTGCTTACGCTTCCCTGAATGTTGGGAACAATGAGGAGTTGGTTAAGCTGGCGAAGGAAAGCGGATGCAGGATGATGCTGATCGGCATCGAGACAGAAAAGCCGGAACAGCTCAAAGAGACCAATAAGCGGATGAACCTTCAGATTGGCCCGGAAAATTACCACAAGGTGGTGAAGCTTCTGCATAAACACGGGATCTGTGTTCTGGGCACATTTATCGTCGGGATTGACAGTGACACCCCCGAGGATGTCAGGAACCGGATCACATACATGAAAAAGTCGCCCTTTGATGTGACCCAGGGAGCCGTTATGACTCCCTTTCCGGGAACCCAACTCTACAAGAGGATCAAGGAAGAGAACCGAATTTTGGGGAACAATTTTCCGGAGAACTGGCAATATTATTCAGGCATGGATATCGTGTTCCATCCTAAGCATATGGATCCCGACCAGTTTGCCGGGTTGATCCGAAAACTGGTACCGGGGCTCTATTCTAAACGATTAATTATCCTGAAAGCAATTCGTACCTGGTGGAACACACGAAGTTTGCACGCTTCCCTCTGGGCATACCAGACTAATCGCAACTTCAGGAAACTAGTATTAGAAAAAGATATTACAGTGATCTCGAAATAAGCGATCGATGCATTTGGTTTCTGCATATGGGTGTTCATGATCAAAAAAAAAGACTGCTTCTTATCAATCCTGCCAATCCTGTAAGATCGGCGGTACGCAATGCATTCGCCACACAGTATCCGCCTCTCGGACTGGCAATAATTGCCGCCCTGACACCCGGAAGCTGGAAAATCAGGTTGATCGATGAGACCTTTCAGCCTTTCCGTTACCGTGAGGCTGATCTCGTTGGACTAACCGCGCTCACCGGAACAATTGCAAGAGCCTATGAGATTGCCCGTATGTACAGGGATCATAACGTTCCGGTGGTCCTTGGAGGCATCCATGCTTCCATGATGCCCGAAGAGGCTCTTAAACATGCAGATGCAGTGGTGATTGGTGAAGCGGAAACTGTTTGGCCAGAGGTATTGGAAGACTTTAAATCCGGGACGTTAAAACGCATTTATCGTGGATCCTATTCTGATTTATCCCGGCAACC
>CALCGJ010000052.1 GCA_937900965.1 uncultured Bacteroidota bacterium
GCACCACAGCACCACAGCACCACGGCACCACAGCACCACAGCACCACGGCACCACGGAAAGAAGAAAGGGGTGAGTGGATCCGGAAGCCTGAGATGCCTGATCAGTGGATGATTTGGTATAGCTATAAAGAGATGCACCTGAAATTCCGGCTGGGTCTTACCGCTTTTGGACATATCGGAGTCTTTCCCGAGCAGGCGGAGAACTGGAAGTTTGTTTATGATGCTATCCAGTTGGCAGTTGGCAGTAGGCAGTTGGCATCGGGCATCCGGATCCTGAATCTCTTCGCATATACCGGGGGCTCTTCCATGGCGGCGAAGGCAGCCGGTGCCGATGTAACCCATGTGGATTCGGTGAAGCCTGTGATTAACTGGGCACGGGAAGACATGGAGATCAGCGGAATGGATGGAATCCGGTGGGTGATAGAAGATGCTATGAAGTTTGTCCGGCGTGAAGTGAAACGGGGAAACCGGTACGACGGCATTATCCTCGATCCGCCGGCATACGGACGGGGACCAGATGGAGAGAAATGGATCCTTGAGGAGTCGATCGATGAGATGATAACCCTTTGCGCAGAGCTCCTCAGTCCTCAGTCCTCAGTTGGCAGTCCACAGTTGGCAATCGGCAGTCCACAGTCTCCATTTTTCATTCTCAGCTTATATTCCATGGGTTTTTCTTCGCTGATAGGAGAGAATCTTGTAAAAAGTCATTTCGGGAGTGACCGGAATATACAAAGCGGTGAATTTTGTTTTTCCGACCGGGCTGGGAAAAATCTTCCGCTGGGAACCTTTGCGAGGCTTTTTTTACATGCCTGAAGCACAATAACTTTATGGAAGGTATTTCTAATTTGTTCAATCCACCACCACCTTCTCCACCCCAATGCACCGGTTATTCTGCATCACCTTTAGCAGGTAGACTCCCGGGGGCAGATCCGACACCTCGAGCCGTGTTTGTTGCCACCCGGAAGGAAGAGTGAATGAAACCTTTATATTCCCTTTCAAATCGTAGAGCAACAGGGTATATTCGCCCTGGGAATTTTGCATTTCAACCTGGAGCAAAGCACTTGCAGGGTTGGGGTATACGCGAATAGGGAAATCATTTTTTTTAGCATTACTGATGTGACAATACCTTGATCGTCTGTTTTAATCAGATAAAGGTCTTTTAAACCATATCCCATACTTGCTGTGGAGCCGCACATAATATATCCTGCATCTATGGTCTGCTGAACACAGTAGATGACATCGGGCGCTCCGCCACCATAAGTCCGGGTCCACAGTGTATCACCCGACCCATTCAGTTTCACCAAAAGTGCATTGATCTCATAAGTGGGTAAATAACTTCCTGCTGAACCGGCAAGAATATAATTGTTGTCATTTGTCTCTTCAATCCAGTAAGCTGTTTGAAAAGGGGTTGATAACAGCAGGGTTTTCTGCCAAATGGCATCGCCCACGGAATCTGTTTTTATCAGATGGATATCCTGCTCTCCCAAAGAGACATCACCGGTTGTTGAACATAATAGAAACCCGCCATCAGGTGATAGGGCAAAGGAAGAGGCTCCTTCTCCGGGATAGGTTTTCATCCAGAGAGAGTCGCCCAGCACATCAACTTTTAACAAGCATGAAGGATCGATAAACCTACTTTTGTTAGTGATCATCGATGTATATCCTGAAACAACATAGTGATTATCGGTTGTTTGCCTAACCTTCCAACCCTCACTAATTGTAAGGCCGGAAAAAGTTTTCTCCCACTGAAGGATTCCGGCAGGATCCGTTTTAACCAGGTAGATGTTCCGATATTGTGCCCCAAAACTTTCAGTTGATCCACAAACAATAAAACCGCCGTCGTTAGTTTTTTGTAAAGAGTAGCCATAATCCCCTGAATCTCCTCCGAAAGTTTTAGCCCAAACAATATCTCCGCTTGAATTCGTTTTTACAAGCATCAGATCGTCACTGGTTGTAAAAGTGGTACCACATATGACAAATCCCCCGTCATCATCTATAATCAGGTCATGGGCCGTTCCATCAATCGAAGTTTTCGTCCACAACGTATCACCATATGGATTTGTCCGCACAAGGAATACATTTGGGCCACCCCCAAAGCTATAGGTAATCCCTGCAGCAATATATCCCTCATCTGAGGTCTGTTTTACTGAGAAGCCCTCGTCTGATAGAAATCCCCCATATGTTTTTTCAAATGTGATCTGGCTAAAAACTTCCAGGCTGAAAGCCAGAAGCGTGAAAATAAAAATTCGTGTTTTCATGGCGTTAGGGTGTTAGATGCATTAGGTATGATTAATAAAAAGTAAAAGTTAGTTGACAATGAGTTTTTCCGATATAATCTCCTGATTATCTGTTAAAAGCCTGACGATATATAATCCAGGTTTCCAGCCGGTCACGTCAATTAGAATAGATATATCGCCTTCAGGAATGTCATTAGCAACCACAAAACGACCAAAAGAATCAAAGACCTGGATATATAAATTATCCGGGAATGTGTACCAGGCTGTTTGAATAGCAACCTCTTTTGATGTGAATTCACTCAACCATAATTCAGGCAGGGATATGGTTACCTGTCCACAGGCAGGATTTGGGACTATTTTCAGCCTACTTTTTTCAGGATTTGTGAATGTATCCTCAAGTCCAACGATAATGTCACAATCCGGATGAATGGTGTCAGATATAATTGGTAAATTCGGGCATAAGGAGTCGTATGTTAACACGCTTGGATCCAGGGTGTCATATTCGAGATTATAGTTCATTTTAAATAAATACATATCTCCTTTTGCCACACTTCCATTCCAAAAACCAGCCGTCATCACGGCTTTGCGGTCTGTTGTCAGGATTGTCTTGTTCACCACATTACCGTCCGGATCATATTTTAAAATGGTTTCGTTCAACACATGCCCGCTGGTATCCATGATGTAGGCAGTGGCAAAGGCCGAATCAAACCCGGCAACAAACCCGCCGGCGACAAACATGGAATCGGGAGATATAAAATTCAGGGTTGAACAGGTGCCTCCCCAGTAAACAGGAGCCCAAAGGTTTGTCCAGCTCAAACCATTTCCGCTGGAATCAAATTTCACAATAGCGCCGGGTGAATTACTTTGATTTGGATTGGAATAATTCTTTGAAGTAACCAGAAAATTTCCCTCAGAATCTTCATCAACCTCGTATCCAAGGCCGTAATAGATGTTTCTGTCATATTGAAAAGCCTTTGCGAAAATCTCCTCTCCTTCCTGATCTGTTTTGACCAACAAAGGCTCCCCCCACCACAATCCTGATCCCACCGGGCATTCAACTGCTGTGGTTCCGGTAACAAGGAAAGAACCATCTTGTGCAACCACCAGGTCAAATCCCCATGAGTGCGCCAATTCAGGATTATTTGTACAATAAACCTTTTGCCAAAACAAATCTCCCTCCGAATCCAATCGGAAAAGCCATACCCGTTTATAAGCAATGTCATATCCAAAATAGTTGATCTGAGCCAGATAGCCACTGTCTGGTAATTGTACTATACTTATTCCATGATCCATATCATTCGGCACAGAATATATTTTACACCATTCTGAATTCCCACAGGCATCCAGTTTCAAAATAAAAACATCTCCATATTCATCAAACTCCATGGATGTTCCTATGGTTATCAATCCTCCGTCGGTAGTTATACATGAATTGTGTATGCTGAGATAGAAGTTTGAGCTACCAACTTTTTTCTCCCAAAGAATGTTGCCATTTATATCTGTTTTTAAAAGTATGCCCATTTTGAATACAGAAGAAGATGATACGATATCTCCGGTTATCAGATATCCGTTATCATACATTTCATCTACATCAACACCCCATGTGGAAAGGTTCCCTCCATAAATCTTTGGCCAGATCAGTGTTGTATCTGGAAAAGAGAAGAGTGGTGAAATGATAAATGAAGATTGAAATACCTGGGGATCAAGAATTTTGCCATGGATCCCTTCTGATAAATTGCAAAATGTTGTCAAAATAACGAATATGATTACCTTTTTTCTTTTCATAGGATTTTTCTGTAAAGACCTTCCATGTTTTCAAAACCTGCAAGGTCTTTCATCCCGTCACCCCGTCACTCCACCACCACCTTTTTCACTCCAATCATACTTCCTCCAGTCGTTACTTTCAGTAAATAGATGCCACGTTTCAGGCTGGAGACATCAACAATGGCCTTTCGCTGGCCGGTACGTATGGAAGTGGTGAGCTGCAGGCAGCCGGTAAGGTCAAGGAGTTGGATATTGGTTTCGTCTGTATTCCCAGGCAATTCCACCGTAAGTTTGGCCGCTACGGGGTTGGGGTAACATTGGATTGTTTGACCCGGCATGTCTATTTCAGGCGTGGCCGTATACGTGCTGTCAAGAATATGAACATAGGTTGTATAGGTAACCCCATAATCGCGACTGAAAAAGATATATAGCACCGAATGAGTGACGAAAGATCGTTGAACCACATAAAAAGTTCCGGGGGTTCGTCCAGCTGTATACAGATCTTCTACACTGGGATAGGGCAACTGACTCTGAAAGGTGATGGTTTGCCCATAATCAAAGGTATGGAACAGGTATGTCTCGGCATTTGATATCCAAATTACAAAGTAGATCTCTCCGGGTTCGGCTCCCCGGTAAATCATGCATTCATCAAACAGCGGCACCCCAGGGAATTCAAGGTATGAGCTGGTAAAGGTTTGCCCGAAATCATTGCTGTAGGCCAATCCAAGTGGGCCATTTTCAAAAAAGCTCCGGATACCATATAATTCACCCGGCAGGGTACCTACTTCTCTTAACCTTATAGAATCATTCGATATTTGGAGCGTAAAGGTAGTCCCGTAATCATTGCTGCGATAGATCCCCAAACCCTGTTCATATGCCTGAATATAAATCTCTCCTGCCATACACCCAGCTGTTTCATAAAATATATTGTTAAAATATTTAAAGTCAAAATTCTCTCCATAATCAAAACTGATACCTAAAGTATCGGTACTAACATGCATGGGCAATTGAAAGATTCTTCCAGCGATAGAATCACCAAAAATACGTCCTCCTTCACCTAAATACTCAACTCCTTTTCTCTTCACTGTCAATGTTTGTCCGTTATCGGTTGAACGAAACAGTCCGTTCCAAAGAATCCCATTGGAATCCTCATACCACGAACAAATGATGTAAATTTCGGAGGTATCGGCTCCACGAGTTACACGACGAGTTGAATAGTAAAACTGCCCTTGAACTTCCATTCCGGCTTCAAGAAAGAAACCGATAAATAGGAGTAATGTGAACCAGGTATTTTTGCTCATATTGGTTTGTTTTTAATCCCGGGAAACCCAAAGTATTTGGGATTCCCGGGATAAAGTTAAGTATTAATTGAATTTAAGCGCTTTGGCTTTTCCTTCTTCTTTGCCATTAAGTTTAGCGATAATCAGGTAAACTCCATTAGAAAAACCTGATAAATCAAGTATCATTGAATACAATCCAGTTTCGGGATATTGTCTGGATACTATTGCCATTTCCTGGCCAAGCTGATTATAAACCTCAAGGGTAATCGTTCCGGGTTCCGTTATATCAATCCAGACTTCGGTTGATTCATTGAAGGGATTGGGGATGATTTTCCTGATCAAGTTAGTTTCATCCTGGTTCCTAGCATATTCTTCCTCTGGGATATTTGGATCATCAGAAAACAGAAGTTTTACCCACTCTTCTCTTTGTTCAACATAGGATTCACGGTTTTTGGGTTTATACTGAGCCAATGATCCTGTATAATTTTGCGTAGATTTCAGGGAAGAATCGGCCTCCATCAGCATATAGGTGTCGCTGAGGTCAATTAAGGAAAACAACGAATCCTGCTCTGATGCAGGAAAGAGGATGTCATTCTCAAACCAGGTTATTGCATCCACGTAATTCTCCATCTCAACATCACATTTATTCTTTAATCTGTAAACAAGATGATCTGTCAATGAGTCCTGATGGAGTTCCACAGTTGAATCAAAATATATTTTCAGACCAGGAAAATCTTTGTCTGAAAGATTTTTCAACGGAATCAACTTTTTGGCAGACTCTTTGGCAAAGGATGATCCGGGATAGCTTTCAATCACCGTCTTGAACTGAGTTTCAGCAGTTGAGAAATCTTCAGCCTCCATACTGGACATTGCAGCATCAAATTCAGCTCCTCCCTGACCATCATACTGACAGAATGCCGGCGGACACCAGATTGACCAGGAGTACCAGCCTAATGGATATAGCTGAGAGTAGGGACTTGAATTATCGAAACAGTTGCATTTTACATTAAACGTGCTTTCGATTGGAGGCGGATCAGGAAATATTGGGTCATAATAAACGAGGTAAGTATTCCCTGTTGGAGAATTTTGCACTATGTTATAATGAAAATAAAACGGGAAACTATTGTCTGTTGCCCTAACCTGGTTTTGGTAATTATTTATGATCCTTTGGGTCTCTGCACTTGATGAGGCGGAAGGATTCCCGATTAGCTGAACCTGGCTCTGGTTTAAAGAGGCTATACCATATCTGTTGTTAGTCAAATAGTTATTCTCAATGTCTGCAAAAGAGTTGTAAACTTTAATACCCCAGCTCATATCCTGCGAACTCCCACTTTTTTGGACAGTATTGTTCTTAATTAAATACTGCCCATTCCTGTTACCGGAAAAGTAAAGATCAATCCCTGTCCCATGGTCGTAATTGAGGGTACAGTTTTGAATGGAATACGCCGGATAATGTTCAATCCTGATCAAAGCATCGGCTGTACTGTTTTGAAAACTAGAATTCAAGACCTGAGCAAATACTCCACTCTCGTGGGAATTTGTCAGCAGGATGTTCGCATTGGTGAACGAACAACCATCTACCAATAACCCGGACTGGTTTAATGCAATACCAGAATTTAACAAAGAGGTAGAAGCACTAAGCTCTAAACGGGTTAATTCTCCTGAAATCTTGCAATTTGATATAGAACACCCATTCATCTTCACAATTAAATCCGGATTAGAAAACTCCATTCCTTTCCAGGTTTTTCCAGGCAGAGAATTTAGTACAAGATTGCTAATGGGGACCGGATTATTGATGTTTCCACCGGGGCCGCAGATAACTCCTTCAATGCGAATTTTATTTGTTACACTCTGACCTTTAATAGTTACGTTATTTCCTAATGCCAGAATCGCCCCATTATCAATGATCAACTGGCCATTGTCACTAAACTCTAAAACGGCTCCGTCATCAAGGGATAAAGTTACTCCGGGACGGACATAGACTTTTGTGCTTATCGTTGTAGTTTGCGGTAAAGGTGGATCCGGAGGAAGGGATGTATTTTGAGTGATTTCATACCCTAATGCCATCAGATTGAGGGCCGGATCGCCAAACAGGTTATGTTGAAAATGGGCAGGATTATCTCCGAGCACTCCGATTCTGGCCTCCAGGACCGCTTCTCCTAATACTGTTGACAGGTCCTGATAAATTGCTGCAAAAATTCTTTCCTGAAGAGTATGGGGAAACTCACCTGGTTGCGTTGTGGCGCCTCCACCTACTCTATATGACCCTAAATACGCCACATATCCACACGTGTCATTAAATAACAGCATCTCTTCTCCCATGCAATCCGGTGGTGAGATATTCGCAAATTCTCCCGTATGACATGATTGTGAAATGACAAAAGGATATTTACCGGCATTGGACATATGGGTTATTTTATAGTCGAGGGTTAAATCTGGGCTCCAACGTTCCGGAGTTCCATGTCCATAGTGAAATACAATATTGCTGCCAGGAGAATTGATGTGCGCAATATATTGAGGTTTCCAATTACCAGGATCAAGTTTATTGATTAAAACTGTCGAATACACAGGTTCGTATAGTTGATTTAACCATATTGGAAGGTCCACAGTAAAGTAATCAATTTCTGGCTGGGGGAGGCCAGTTGACATAGCCCCCCCAAATGCGAGTGTATTAATGTATCTCCAGTCTTCAAAGGAATATTCATTTTCATTATGTTTAATTTTTGCAACGATATTAGACAAATCTGGTTCATCATCTGCGCACAATCTGCCAATAAAAAAATCTCCAATATCGTCCCAATTATTGTTTACTTGCGTAACACAGGTGTAATAATAATCATTGGGAGACCAAAATTCCCCGGGAAAACCAGGTCTATGGGTGGGATCAGGATCATACGACACAGGGACCCCATCTGTACTTACATTGCCAAATGCATCTCCCACCAAACACACAAAGGCAACATGTCCATCATACGTATGGGCTGCATGTTGTCCTTCATAGACTCGTTTGATGAAAGACCTGATTTTTTGTTCAGCAATTAAATATGGATCAATAGTTGTATATTCAAAATTCAACCCTAAAATATTATCTACACTTACAATAACCACATCAAATCCATTAAACGTCGCTCTGTGTTGGGCCAAGGATTGCAAAGCCTGGCTTTGGGGAGAAAAAAACGGATCATCGGTAATGATCAAATAATCGGTAACAAGATTGTTGGCATCGTCAGGTACCTGAAGTGTAACCCATGAAACAGTTCCTGGAGTTCCGGCAGGAGATGGAGGCAATTGATCATTTGTGAGCGTATAGTTTAAAAGAGTATTTTTTGTAATATTACTTAGTAATCCATTGGTAATATTAACATCCTCTTGTGCATTTTGAAATGATAAACTGACTTCGATTTCGGTATAGGCAACTAATTGTTTAGTAACCGGATTGTATTTGATGGGATAAGCTGCGATACGGGCCGTTCTTTGATTTCTCAAATATCCATCAGAAAGGATTTCGTGATCCACCCACGGCATGAACTGATTGAGTAAATAGATAGAATCGACCTTAAAAAATTGTTCAACCAGTACTCCGTTAATTGAATCCTCAACGAGCAGCGGATTGGGATAGACATTATAGTTATTAAGCACAATAGAATCGGTGACCAAATAACTGATAATGATGGAATCACATTCAGGTACCGCAATCAGTTTTGTGATAGCCGGGAGTTCCGGATAACCGGGAATTCCCCATACACCGGCCTTAGGAATGGAAAGCCGTTGATAGGTATCCTGACCAACTACAACCGGTTCACGATACATTCCCTGAATTTCAATCAGGTATTTGACTTGTTGGTTAGAAGAGCTCTGCAGTGTAATGCGAGGAGCTGAAGGAGAAGGATCGGTGAAGGTAACCCACTGAGGTTGCGCAATGACACCGAATGTGATACTTAAAAAGAGTAGTAGGCAAAGAAGTTTTTTCATGGTTTTTCGATTTTAGGTTCCTGCTTTGCCAAGAACTCCCTTTGGCTGGCAAAACGTCAGGGTATCCTAACAAAGCAGTGAATTTATTTTAATTCTCAACTTCTCTTTTTACCTTTGCCTCTGCCTCCTTTCTTGCATGAGTGATTCGGGTTATGGTAGATCTGTTTTTCTTATGAAGTAGAAAGGAGGTTTTTACTCCTTTTGCATGTATGGTTTATGTTAAGCAAAAATCGCGCCAGAACCGTAAATAACACAAAATCAAACAAATAAGTTGGGGGGGGGTGATGGTGGTAACATAATGTCAAAATTTTTGACATTTATGTAAAAATTATGGACAATCTCTTGTCTCACTCCACCACAAAAAGATCCGCCGCAATTCCATCGGCCAGGAACTTGCCATTTCGTGTCAATGTACAGATGCCGGACTGCTCGGTAAGATGACCGGATGCCAGATGCCGGATGGCCTGATGCCGGAAATAGGTTACATATTCCATTCCAAATTGTTCCCCGATCTCCCTGAGGTCGGATCCGCGGATAGTGCGCAGGGAGGTCATCACATATTCGTTGTACTCTTGTGCAACAGTGAGGAGTTCCTCTTCGAAGGGCAGGATTCCGGATCCCAGATCCCGGATATAGGAGGTCAGATTGGAGATATTCCACCTCCGGGAAGTCCCGTTATAGGAATGGGCCGAAGGACCCAGACCCAGATAGGGAACCCCTTTCCAGTAGTTGCTGTTATGTCTGGATTCAAAGCCGGGCAGACAGAAATTCGAGATCTCGTATTGAACATACCCGGCTTTCTCCATTATATCCATCAGGATCTCAAATTGCTCAGCGGCCTGGTCGTCAGATATCGGATCCCTGATGCCAGATCCCGGATTTTTATGAGATGGCGCCGTTGTGCCGTGGTGCTGTGGTGCCGTGGTGCCTTGGTGCCGTGGTGAATGTTTCCTGCCAACTGCCAACTGCCAACTGCCAACTGCGCCCTGCGCCCTGCGCCCTGCGCCCTTGTTAATTTGCCAGGCAAGTGGGGTTTTTGGCTCCACCGTCAGAGCATAAGCCGAAAGGTGTGGAATCCCGAAATCAATAACACGTTGCAGATTTTCCCTCCAATGCTCGTTTGTTAATGTCGGAATGCCATAAATCAAATCAATACTTATTGTTTCGAGTTTCGAGTTTCGAGTTTCGAGTTTCGAGTTTCGTCCTTCGTCCTTCGTCTTTCGTCCTTCGTCTTTCGTCCTTCGTCCCTCGTCCTTCGTCCC
>CALCGJ010000053.1 GCA_937900965.1 uncultured Bacteroidota bacterium
GATGCTGTCTTTACCTTCCAGATGGTTGCAGTTGAAACCATTCCGGAACCGACAGAGATCTTCACCATCAGCGAAGGCAGTGAATTCGCCGATATCAACGCCATCAGGATTGATAACTTTGACCTGAAGATGGGTCCTGTTGTCACGCCAACAGGCGATATGACATTCTCCATGAAGAACTATCCGAACCCGTTCGAGAAATCAACGCAGATCGTATACACCATTCCGGAGAATGGAAAAGTGAAACTGGTACTGACCAATATGTTTGGCCAGCTGGTGAGAACACTTGTGGATGTTTCGCAAGAAGCCGGAACATACCAGGTGGTTGTCGACCCGGCCGACGGATATCTGAAACCAGGTACATACCTGTACCGGATTGAAGTTGAAGGAAAGACAGAAACCTTCACCAAGACAAACAAGATGGTGTTTACCAGGTAGAAACCTGACGATGATACGAAGGCAACTACATCAGTTGCCTTCGTATCATTATAATTAAAATTTTAGCACGAAACGAATAATAAAATTAAGCCATTGCATGATGAACAGGTACAGTTGGATTCTTTTTTTCCTGTTCTTTGGAAATATCTCTTTATCAGCGCAAAATGCAACCCTCACCATCGGTACCGAAAAAAAATGCGCAGGTCAGGAGGTGTTGCTTAATATAAACGGAGTAAATCTTCTTGACGTCGGAGCCCTGACCCTCTACATCGACGTTGATCCAAACACCCTGACATTTATTTCACTTGAAAATATTGATCCCCAATTCGAGGGGCTATCTTACAATTACTTACCTGATTATAACCGGATCGCAATGGCATGGAGCAATGTTGTTTCAGCTGATTTTCCGGATTTAAAACTGTTTGACCTGAAATTCCAGGTTAATGAGGGCGGATGTCCTGTCTCTTTTGCAGCAGGATGTGAGATCGTCAACAGCAACTTTCAACTTATTGATGTATCCTATATTAACGGAGCACTTGTAAAAGGAAATCCTACTATCACAACCCAACCTGAAAACGTGACGACCACAGCCGGAAAAAACACCTCTTTTTATGTGATTTCAACTGATGCAACAGATTATCAGTGGGAAACGAGCATGGATAGCGGTTCCAACTGGGATCTTATCTCAGATGACGTCATTTTCAGCGGGTCCCAATCAACCCAATTGAATATTACGGCCACTCCTGTTTCTTTTAACCAACATCAGTTTCGTTGTGTGACAGGAAGTGACGGATGCTATACAACATCAGATATTGCCATTCTGAATGTTGATTCAACTACAGCTATTCAGGATGAGACAGCAGTGAATTCTTTTTTTTTGAAGATTTCACCTAATCCATTCGGCAAAATAATTACAGTCGAATGCAACTTACCCGGGGCCGGAGTTGTCTATATTAAAGTACTGTCCTCTGCCGGACAGGAGATAATGAATGAAATGAAGGGATTCAGGGCTGAAGGTTCTGCCACTTATTCGGTGAATCTTGAGAGCCTGACTATGGGAATGTACATATGCCTTGTGGAGCTCAATACCCCCAAAGGCACGTTTGTTAATGCAAAAAAGATAATTAAAATTGATAATTGATAATTCAAGACACTAAACTTGAAACTTGAAACTTGAAACTTGAAACTTAAAACTTAAATTAGTATATAACCTCAAACAGATAGTACAATACTTTATACCTGAGAACTATGAAAAATAAATTTACATTCATGATGATCTTCCTTGTTATGCTTGGATCATCAGTTTTTAGTCAAACGGCTATGCTTCCTACTACCACGGCCAGTCCGGGAGAGACAATCTCCCTTCCGTTAGACGTGACCGGATTCACTGATATAGGGGCAATTACGCTGCATATTCAGATTGATCCCACGATCCTTACTTTTGCCGGAATAACGGGAGCTCCTGCGGGCACCCTGGCCGGTGTTTCAGGTACAACCCTGGGTATTTCGTGGTC
>CALCGJ010000054.1 GCA_937900965.1 uncultured Bacteroidota bacterium
GTACCCGGTGAAGAAATAAGAGTCGACCCTTGAACCTGAATTAAAGATCGCTTATCAGTTTCAAAAACAAATCCATTCCCTCCTTCTTCTTAGCAGTAAACGGGTAAGAGATATTATTTTCAAGATAGCTGATAACATCGAGGCCGGGAGGGATCTTATTGGCGAAGAAATAGGGGACCTCCTGCTTCCGGCTTATGCCGTACTCCAGGGCTTTATTGAACTTCAGGCGGAATCCTTCGGGGAGTGGTTTATTTGCAAGCCATACTGCAAAAACAAACGGAAGAGAGGTGTATTTGATCCATTCTGCTGCAAGATCGTATACGTAAGGATAATCCTTGACAAGCTGAAATGTTTTGTCTCCAATAGCCACAAGGCTAGCGCATCCACCTGGTTTTTCTGCTTCGCCTGGCCCCAATTGATGCCACCTGGGGTTTATCTTCCAGAAGTTTTTTGTCAGAACCCGGATTAGCCTGACACTTGTTTTCGAATCGAAGTCGAGTGCGATTTCATCGATCTCCTTCAGCGGAACCTGGCTTAACAGGAGTACGGTCCTGACGTCACCTTCTGCACCAATGCAATAATCAGCCACTGAGATTGGATGATCAAGTTCGGGGATAGCTCCTACCGGAACCAGTGCCAGATCCACTGCATTATTTTTAAGTTTTTCGGCACATACAGATGGGATATCAAGTTGCAAGTCGATATCGTCCAGTTCACCGCTGGTCTTTATTCCGAATACGAAAGGGAAGGTATTCAGGTAGGATACGGCCGATATTCTGATAAGATCCATAATAGGAAGCAAAAGTAACAAAAATCACCATCTCCTGGTTTCGGGTTTGTCCATTTCAACTACATTTGCAACTGAATTCTACAGCTATACATATGTCGACGAAGATCCCTTTACTTGTATTACTATTCTTTACCGGATTATTCAGTATTCATATGGTTGGACAGCAAGTTACGGTACTTGACAGGTCCGACCTTCAACCCATTGACCAGGTTTCTGTTACCAATCAGAGTCATAGTAATCTGATAATAACCAATTCGCAGGGGAGGGCCGATCTCTCTGGATTTAATAGCTCAGATACGCTCTATTTTACCCACATTGCTTTTCAGCCTTACATTGTTCCCGGAAAGGAATTATCAAAACCAAATGCAACTATTTATCTCACCGAGCATATCATCCGTTTGGATGAGTTTGTGATTTCGGCGAACCGTTCGCAGGAGAAGAAATCAGACCTTCCATATAAGATTGAAACCATTTCGGCCAAAGAGATCCAGTTTGAGAACCCTCAGACATCCGCCCAGATGCTGGAACAGACCGGGGAGGTTTTTGTGCAACAGAGCCAGATGGGAGGGGGGAGCCCCGTTCTTCGCGGGTTGGAAGCCAACCGGGTATTGCTTGTATTGGATGGTGTTAGGTTGAACAATGCAATCTACCGGGGCGGCCATCTCCAGAGTGTAATGACAGTTGATCCTGGGTTGCTAAGTTCAACAGAGATCCTTTTCGGACCAGGTTCGGTTATCTATGGCAGCGATGCCCTGGGTGGTGTCGTCTCCATGCAGACCTTTGATCCGGCATTATCCATGGAGAATAAGGTGCTGATAAACGGAAAGGTCTATGGTCGGTTTTCGTCATCCAACCTGGAGAAAACCGGCGGATTTCGTCTAAACATCGGGTTAAAAAAATGGGGTTTCCTCACTGCTTTTACATATAGCAACTTCGACGATCTGAGAGAGGGCCGTAACAGGAATCCTTTTTATGGTTCATTCGGAGAACGTCCTTTCTATGCAGAACGGATTAATGGACAAGACAGTATGATAGCCAATGACAGGCCCTGGATACAGAGACCCTCTGGCTACAGCCAATATAGCCTGCTTCAGAAAGTGCTTTTTGCCCCCAATTCCGATTTGCGATTCACATTAAATGTGCAATACTCCAATTCCAGTGATATTCCTCGGTACGACAGGCTGACAGACACTGTGAAGGGTCAGCTCAAATACGCCCAATGGTACTACGGCCCACAGGAACGTCTGTTTGCATCATTGAAAGGTTCCCTCTCCAACAAAAATATTCTGTACGAAAATGCCACCATCGTTTTGGCTTATCAACGAAATACAGAGGAGCGGGTCAATCGACAGTTCGGCAAGCTGGATAAGAAGTTTAACTTCGAAACTGTTGATGTATTCTCTGTTTATGGCGATTTCAGGAAACGATTGGCGCCTAAAGATGAATTGCAGTATGGTGTTTCGGCAGATTTTAACCTGGTGGGATCGAAGGCCTATCGGGAAGATATCTCTTCAGGTAGCATATTTTCGGACATCCCCACCCGGTATCCTGACCAAAAAGCACAGATGTTCAACGTGGCGGCTTACCTTTCCAACAACTGGAAAATCAACGGCATCTTCAGCTTCTCCCAGGGGATCAGATATACCTATGTCTCCCTCTCCGCGGCCTGGTCTGATACCATGATGAACATCATGCAGTTCCCCTTCAGTCAATCTGTCAGGCAACATGATAATGCCATTAACGGCTACCTTGCCTGGATAGTTCATCCCGGATATGATTGGAAAATATCTCTGATTGGTTCATCCGGCTTCAGGGCACCGAATATTGATGATATTGGAAAGGTCAATGATTCGAATAGTCAGGATCAACTGCTGATTGTCCCCAACCCTGAACTGAAACCTGAATATGCCTACAACCTGGAACTCACATTGGCAAAAACCTTTGAAAAGAGTGTACGATTGGAGTTGACAGGCTTCTATACATGGCTGACTGATGCCATCGTGCTTCGGCCTTTTAAATATAACGGGCAGGATTCGATCTGGTTCGATGGAGTATTGAGTCAGGTTGAAGCCAATACGAATGCAGGAAGTGCATATATTTATGGCGCCCAGGGAAGTTTACGGGCTCAGGTTACCAGGACATTTTCCATTACCAGTAACCTGACTTACACCTACGGACGGGTGAAAGACAGTAATGTTCCTCTCGATCATATCCCGCCAGTATTTGGGATGACATCGTTCAAGTTGGAGATGAGTAAATTCAAAGGCGACTTTTACCTCATGTACAATGGATGGAAGCGTATCAGCGATTACAGTCCATCTGGTGAAGATAATCAGTCTTATGCAACACCAGAGGGAATGCCGGCCTGGTTCACAATAAACCTGAAGCTAAGCTACCAGATAAATAAATATATGAATCTTGAGGGAGGGGTGGAAAATATTCTGGATCAGAACTATCGTAAGTTCGCTTCCGGAATCAGCTCTCCGGGAAGAAATTTCATCCTTGCTTTACGCGGATCTTTCTGACAACATTTGATGGATATGGATCACCTGCGGGATAACGAGTGTGTGCCCGTCATTGAGAATAACGAAGTCGGATAAAGAGGCTTTTTCAACGTCGGTAAGCTGAAACTGCATGCGTTGCCTGATCATCTCCCGGGAAACTTTGTCCCTCCTGATGACCCTTTCAATAGCGATCTCTTCAGGACATGACACATGAATCACATGGTCGTACTCTTCACGGAAGCCACTTTCAATAATGATAGCAGCTTCATGAATTACATAAGCGGATTCACAATGTTGTTCGGCCCATTTTCTAAAATTCTGTAATACAAGCGGATGGATTAACTTTGTCAGGGCTTTAAGTATTTGCGGCTCTGAAAATGCTACTTCAGCCAGAGCGGAGCGGATGAGGTTTCCGTCACAATCAAGGATCTGTTCTCCGGCGAGCGAGACAGCTTCGCTCAACACATCTTCTCTCAGGTACATCTTTTTTGCCTCCTCATCTGCATGATAGACAGGTACCTGCATGCAATTGAATATTGAAGCAACAGTGCTTTTGCCACTTCCAATATTTCCGGTAAGTCCGACTTTCATCATCTACTTTTTCTTACGTTCAAATTCAAAATAGAGTGTGTCGGGTGATGTAGAAAGCAGATAATTCTGAAACCGGGATTGGCTGGAGATCTCGTAGCCGATGGGATCGGTGAGAAGGAATCCATTATAAACAGAACCTTTTTTCTTTACTTTCAGAGTAGAGAGATTAAGATTATAGGTATTTGTATTTGATCGCAGGAACCTATCGGTGAAAAAGTCATATCCCTGAACCCGCAAATTCAGCGTCAGTAGACTGTCAGAAGCATAAGTAAGCCTATATGCCGGAGGAATGTGCGTGAAATTGATACGGTAATCAATGGTATAGTAGTAGTCCCTGGAAAGTTTCACCAGAACCCATAAAAAAACGGAAACCAGTAAGCACATCAGAAAGACGTACAACTGGTTCCTGAATTTTTGGCCTCGTCGCTTTCGCGCATTGCCAATAAGCGCTATGAACTCTGGTTTCACGGGAATTTCCGTCCGCTACTATTTGGCCTCGATCGTGTCGGCAGTGCTTGAGGCAATGGCAGATTTTTCAATTCGAAAGCGAACTCCGTTTTCTACTTCCAGAGTCACAGTGGTCTCCTGCATCTCTACAATTTTTCCGTGAATTCCACCTATTGTCAGTACTTTCTGTCCTTTTGTAATGGACTCCTTGAATTTTTTCTGGTCTTTCGACTTTTTCATCTGCGGACGGATGAAGAAGAAATAGAAGACAACAACGATTAGGATCAATGGTAGAAATGACATCCAGCCACTTCCTTCACCTCCCTCTTGCTGAGGGGCCATTAAGAGAATTGTTAATAGATCAGTCATACCCTTTTCAATTTACGATTTACGATTTAAGATTTACGATGTAGATTTGCGATTTACGATTTACGATGTAGATTTGCGATTTACGATTTACGATGTAGATTTGCGATTTACGATTGTTGATTTCTATTGGCACCCCTCTTTCACCCTCACACTCTCATACTCTCATACTCTCTTACCTTCATACACTCATACCCTCTTACTCTGACACCTCCCTACTTCCCTACCTCCCTACCTCCCTACCTCCCTACTTCCCTACTTCCCTACCTCCCTACTTCCCTACCTCTACTCCGCCCCTGGCGTTACCACCTGTGCCTTGATCTTCAGTTGGGTCACATTTGGCTGAGTATTGGCTACTACGACGATGGTCTTTGTTTGATATCCTTTTCTGTTCTGGCTGTTGAAAGCGATCTTAACCTCTCCTGATTCACCGGGGCTGATGGCACTCTTCGGATAGGAGGGAACTGTACAACCACAACTGGTGCTGACCTCAGCAATCAACAGATCCCTTTTGCCTGTATTCGTAAATTTAAAACTAAATGAAACAGTTTCGCCCTCAATAATCTGTCCAAAGTTATGTTCATTTTCTTCAAAAGTGATGACAGGAAGGAGATCATGATTCCCATCTCCGCTGGCAGAATTAGGATTGGCAACTACATCACTGTCAAGCAGTTGCCCCTTATTCATGGGGTTTGAGTTGCAGGAGCTCAGAAGGATGATCAGAAATCCCAGAAATGTAAGCATTCGAAAGTTCATGCATTTGCTGTTTTAGCGCCACAAAGGTAATAATTTTTGGAGAATTTGAATTTACCGATATTTGCGAAAGAAATACCTATAGTGAGAGTTTACCTGATTGGATATATGGCAAGCGGTAAAAGCTGGCTTGGAAAAGAGTTAGCTTCTGCAACCGTGTTGGATTTTCTTGATCTCGACGAGCTATTTGAATCAAGATACAAGGTGTCGATCCTTGATTTTTTTGAAAAATACGGGGAACCGTTATTCCGTAAGCTGGAACGGGAGCTTTTGCATGAAACCATGGACAGCGATAATCTTGTGATCTCAACTGGTGGGGGAGCTCCCTGCTACTTTGATAATATGGATATCATCCTGAAATCCGGCACATCACTTTATCTTCGCATGGAGATTCCTGAGCTGATTGGCAGGATCAAAGGAATCAAGAAAAAGCGGCCTTTACTCAAAAATGTCAGTTCAGCCAGATTGGAGGGATATATACGGGATCAGTTGGTTGAAAGGGAACCCTATTACCTGAGGGCAAACTATGTTTTCAACGGACCGGATTACTCCGTGGAAAATATCATAAAAGTGCTGGAATTGTAAAAGGGTACGAGTGTAGGAGAGTATGAGAGTATGAAAGTTATACTCTCACACGTTTCAACAGTGCGATGTTTTCAACATGCTGTGTATGCGGGAACATGTCAACTGGCTGACACTTGACCAACGTATAATAATCTTTCATCATTGCCATATCCCGGGCCTGAGTTGCCGGGTTACAACTGATGTAAACAATGGTCTCCGGTGCCATGTCCAGAATTGCCTTAATTCCTTTTTCGTGCATTCCTGCCCGTGGTGGGTCGGTGATGATCAGATCTGGTTTTCCATATTTTTTAACGAAGCTAGCATTGAGAATCTTCTCTACCTCTCCGGCAACAAACTTCGTATTTTTAATTCCATTGGTTTTTGCATTCTGAACAGCATCCTGTATGGCGGGCTCAACAGTATCGATCCCGACAACCTCCTTAACATACCGGGCAATGTAGCAGGCGATCGTTCCAATCCCTGTATAGAGATCATAAACCAGTTCGTTCCCCTGCAGATTCGCAAATTCAGCGGCAATATGATACAACGTTGAAGCCTGAACAGAGTTGGTCTGATAAAATGAGGTAGGACCGATAGTGAAAATTAACTCCGGATCCTCTTTTATAAATGCGATCATCCTCTCGGTAATCACTGGCTTCCCCTTGTAGTGAATAAACTCCAGATCGTACAGAGAGTCGTTCTTTTTCTGATTTACAACATAATAGAGGGAGGTAATAGCAGGAAAGAGCAACTCCAGATGATCAAGTATCGCATGGATCTCATCGGGTTTGTTATCCCTGACAATAAGGATCACCATGATCTCGCCGGTGGTAGAAGTACGAATAATTACATTTCGCAGAAACCCGGACCATTGCCTGGCATCATAAAAAGTGAGGCCTTTTTCCGTTGCGAAGGCTTTTAACGCCAGGCGGATGGAGTTTGAAGGTTCCTGTTGAAGGAAGCATGTATGTATATCCAAAACTTTGTCAAACATTCCTGGAATATGAAACCCAAGGGCATTCGTCAAGCCCGGATCCTCATCCCTCATTTCAATCTCATCATTCCTGGCAGCAAGCTCCTCCCTGGTTAGCCATCTTTTATTTGAAAAGGTGTATTCAAGCTTGTTTCGGTAGTATGTGGTTTGGGATGACGGGATGATGGGGAGGAGTTCAAAATCACTGAGTTTGCCGATCCGGGTCAGGTGATCCTGCACCTGTTTCTGTTTGAAAAAGAGCTGATCCTCATACCGCATATTCTGCCAGCGACAGCCACCACAGGTGCCAAAGTGGTCACAGAACGGATCTACCCGTTTATCGGATGGTATATGGCAGCGAATGACTTTTCCTTCGTAGTATTTTTTATGTTTTTTGGTTACCTGGATATCCACTATATCTCCGGGAACAGCAAAGGGGACAAAGACAACCCTGTCTTCTACTCTGCCTACTGCTTTCCCTTCAGCCCCAGCGTCAATGATCGTAACCTTTTCAAAAATCTGGATCTCCTGCTTTTTTCTTCTCATATCTATATGTTATCTGTCTGGAGTATCAGGCATCATTGCCATTATTGTCATCATTACATATCTTCGTCCTTCGTCCTTCGTAACTGATAGTGCTTGCTGTCTCCCCATTCACCATAACTGATCATGTCTCCTGCGAGCCTGATATTCTCCTCCATTGACTCTTTCGACTCTTCAGCGTCATCTGCCAGTCCGGGTTTGCCTGCGTACAGTAGATAGCTTTGCTTATATTTGATTGGTGTGAGGTTTGGCATCATCACGTTTGCACCTGCCAGCAGTGCCTTCTCCCGTCC
>CALCGJ010000055.1 GCA_937900965.1 uncultured Bacteroidota bacterium
AAATTAGGGGACTTAAGAAAAGGACTGACACTGATAAATTTAATAAAAAGGATCTAAAAATGAAAATAGGATTAGTAGTAAATGACATTAAAACAGAACAAAAAGGGTATACCACAACACGATTGGCAGTAGCTGGATTAAACCGCGGACATGAGGTATTTGTAATGGGATTGGGTGATATGGCCTACGACTCTGACGAGAAAATTCGTGCGCGTGCCCGCACTGTTCCAAAAAAACAGTATAAATCAAATGAGCTCTACTTAACTACACTCCAAGGAAAGAATGCAATTCAGGAAAGGATTACTGTCGACGAGTTAGACATATTATTGCTCCGAAGTGATCCGGCAAATGAAACCGGAATGCGATCCTGGGCCGCCATGGCAAGTATTAATTTTGGACGTATCGCCATGCGTCATGGTGTAATTGTATTGAACGATCCCAATGGGCTTGCCAAGGCAGTAAACAAAACCTACTTTCAACTTTTCCCGGAAGAGGTCAGGCCAAAGACACTGATAACACGTGATGTGAATGAAATTAAACAATTTGCACAGGAACAGGGTGGAAATATTGTGTTAAAACCTTTGCAAGGCTCCGGTGGCTCTGGTGTTTTTCTCATTCGCCCTGATGACAAAGCAAACCTGAATCAAATTGTTGAGGCCTTAATCAGAGACGGATACATTATCGCTCAGGAATATCTGCCAGCAGCCTACGATGGCGATATCAGACTTTTTATGATGAATGGTCAACCAATGAAATATAAAGGCAAATATGCGGCTTTTCGCCGGATACGACACGGCGATGATATGCGAAGCAATATTCATGCTGGAGGCAAATTGGCTCAGGCTGTTATTACGGATCAGCACCTAAGGCTCGCTGAAATGGTCCGGCCAAAATTGGTACAGGATGGTATGTTTTTGGTTGGGCTCGATATTGTCGGTGACAAACTGATGGAAATTAATGTTTTTAGTCCGGGAGGTTTAGGAAGCGCTCAAGTGTTCGAAAAAGTAAATTTTAACAACTTTGTAATTGACGCGCTGGAACGAAAGGTGGAATACATGAGTTATTATAACAGAAATTTTAATAATATTGAAATGGCAACATTGTAATTCATACCGATCAGTCCACTGGTCACATCCTGTTATCCATAGCGGCATATTCTATGTTCGTCACGGAGATGTGTTGAGGGCATTCAACATAGGCGAAAACTAAGCAAAAGCCGTTATCTTTGTGAGGTGACATTAACCCGAAAGCACATATTTAGATACATCCCGTATGTATTCATTGTTCTTGCCATTGGTGTTGTTACCTGGTGGTTTTTGTACAACCCGGTAAAATCCTTATCTCTGGCAGAGCCGGGACTGGATAACCGCACTGTGGATCCTGCACGGGCATCGGAAACCGTTTGTATCGGAGAATTTTTTGAATATTTTGGGGATGTCGCTTCCATTCCCGGTACCCGGTGGCCTCGTTTCCGGGGTGCCGATCTCGACAATATCAGCAAAGAACGTATCCCACTGATTGATTCCTGGGGAGCTTCCGGACCAAAAATCCTTTGGAAACTGGAGCTGGGTGAGGGACATGCTGCACCGGCTGTATATGATGGGAAACTATATCTCCTGGATTACAATGAGACCCTGAAACGGGATGCCCTTCGCTGCCTCTCTCTCGAAACAGGAGAAGAGCTCTGGCGCCGCTCTTACAGTGTTCACCTGAAACGCAATCATGGACTGTCGAGAACTGTCCCGGCTGTTACCGAAAACTACGTGGTTACCATTGGCCCCCGTTGCCAGGTGATGTGCGTGGAGAGAAAGACTGGTGATCTTCTCTGGGGAATCGATCTGGAAAAGGAGTATGGTGTGGAGGTGCCTTTCTGGTATACCGGCCAATGCCCGCTTATCAGTGATGATACGGCCATCATTGCAGTTGGAGGCTCATCACTGATGATCGGAGTGGATTGCAGAAGTGGTAACATCGCATGGAAAACTCCTAATCCAAACGGCTGGAAGATGTCTCATGCCTCGGTGATGCCTATGACTTTTAAGGGGAAGAAGATGTATCTCTATCCCGCCATCGGAGGAGTTTGCGGGATTTCCGCCGATGGTCCGGACCGGGGAGATATCCTTTGGGAAAATCAGGAGTTTTCTCCTTCAGTGATAGCTCCCTCGCCGGTGGTTCTCGACAAGGGAAGGATATTCCTCACTGCCGGCTATGGATATGGAGGAGCTGTGATGCAACTGAAAGAGCAACAGGGGAAATTTTCAACGGAGATCATCCAGAAATACAAACCTACGGAAGGATTGGCTTCAGAGCAACAGACACCAATCTATTATAACGGGCACCTCCTTGCCATAATGCCAAAAGATGCCGGTGGATTGCGGAATCAATTTGTTTCGTTTCACCCTGATGATTGCAGGAAGGTCCTAATGAAAAGCGGTAAAACCGAACGATTTGGCCTGGGGCCATATATCATTGCAGATGGGAAAATATTTATCCTGAATGACGATGGCGAAATGACCATTGCGAAACTCTCAACCAGTAAGTTTACGGTGCTTGATCAGGCGCAGATCATTGACGGACAGGACTCATGGGGCCCGATAGCGATAACCGGAGGATACCTGCTGATGAGGGACTCGAAACAGCTGGTTTGCATTGATATAAAAGCAGATTGATAACTAAATACAATCATCTGATTTTGAATTAAATGGAACAACAATGAAACAGAGACTTATTATAATTGCTTCGGTGATCCTTCTGCTTACAGTGATCGGATACATGGTTTATGATCTGTTTTTTACTGAAAATGATCGCAACAACAATCCTTATGATTATGGTTTGAGTGAACTGCGAAAAAGTGATTCGACACTGATTGCTTACAGTGAGGTCCAACAATTTTCTACCGGATTATCCGATATCTATGGGATTACTACCGATCCGATGGACCGCATTTATGTGGCAGGAGCAAACGGTCTTGAAATTTATTCAGCAGAAGGAAACCTGGTATCAAAATTCCCTGTTCAGGATACTGCATACTGCATCACGATAGCACCGGATGGAATGATAGTGTTGGGCATGGAGGATCACATTGAGATTATGAATCCCGAAGGAATGATCATAAGCCGATGGAAGCCGGAAAGTGAGAACTCTGTCCTGACAGGTGTGGCTGCTGACGAAACCAATGTTTATGTAGCCGATGCCGGTGAGAAAATTGTCTATCGGTACGATTTGGACGGCAATCTGCTTAACCGAATTGGTGAAAAGGATTCTCTTGCGGGAATACCACGTTTTGTCATCCCAAGTCCCTATTTTGACCTCGGATTGGGCCGTGATAATGAACTGTGGGTGGTCAACTCGGGACGACATCTGTTTGAGGCATTTCGTCCCGACGGCTCCCTGATCTCGACCTGGGGAAAAACATCCATGGGCGTGGAAGGATTTTGCGGATGCTGCAATCCCTCAAATTTTGCCATCCTTTCCGATGGCTCATTTGTAACAAGCGAAAAGGGAATTGAGCGTGTAAAAATATACCTCCCTTCAGGAGAGTTCAAATCCCTTGTAGCTGCGCCAGATCAGTTTGAAGAGGGAACCCGAGGGCTGGATCTGGCCGTAGACTCAAAGGATAGAATTCTGTTGCTTGATCCCTGGAGGAACCAGGTGAGGATATTTGTTTATATAGGAGATGAAGACAATGAATAAAAATGACCCGAAAAAGAAAAACCTTCCCAGGCGTAAATTTCTTACCACGATCATGCAAGGGATTATAGGAACCGGACTGGCTGTAACAGGCGGATACCTGCTCATCAAGGAAAAGACTGAGGAGAGTTGCTCTCTTGATTTCACCTGCACCCTATGCGGGAAAACGGAGCAGTGTGGCCTGCCTGCCGCTGAATCATACAGGAAATATGAGCAACAAAAAACGGATAAACAATAATATGGAAGGTCAGGGAGAAGAGAAACGGATCAACCGGCGGAAATTTTTCCGCACAGGGGCACAGGCTGGTGTATTGGTTAGCCTGGGAGGGATTACAGCACTTGTGGCCCGAAAAACGGGATCCGGCGAATTTGTCTGGCAGCTTGATCCCACCAAATGTACTCAGTGTGGTCGTTGTGCCACAAGCTGCGTAAAGAACCCTTCGGCCGTGAAGTGTGTCCATGTTTATGCCATGTGCGGTTATTGCGACCTCTGTGGAGGCTATTTTCTTCCGGAGACCAAGACACTGAACACAGGTGCCGAAAACCAGCTTTGTCCTACCAAAGCAATCAAACGCACCTTCATCGAAGATCCATTCTTTCAGTATTCAATTGATGAAGAGCTCTGTATTGGCTGTGGAAAATGTGTGAAGGGATGCGACGCTTTCGGGAATGGTTCGCTTCAGCTGCAGGTTAGACAAAATATTTGCGACAATTGCAATGAGTGCTCCATTGCCCGCGTCTGCCCGTCGGACGCATATTCCAGGGTTCCGGCGGATAAACCATATCTCCTGAATGGATTCGGGAAAGAGAAACTTGATATCACTTAGGAGCTTTAACCCTGTATGAAACGAGGAATAGCCTTAGTAGTCCTGACCATCCTGTTTGCATGGCAAATGGCCTCCTCCTATGCTATCCAACGATTTCCAAAGCCGGAGTTTGAATCGGGATACATTACACCTGAAACGCTGGTTCCAAATCCCAGGGCGGAGATACTGGAGGTTATGGACGTAGTGGTTCTTTTACTGGCATTGTCGGTGGTTACCTGGGCGGTATTGAAACGACGCTCACGAAACCTTGTTTTCTGGATCTCAGTTTTTTCACTGGCCTATTTCGGCTTTTACAGGGAGGGATGTGTCTGCTCCATCGGAGCCATCCAGAATGTTACCCTGGCTATGTTTTCCGGGTCATACATCATTCCTTGGACTGTCCTCGTTTTTTTCATGGCACCCCTTGTTTTCACACTCGCCTTTGGCAGAACCTTCTGCGCTGGCGTATGTCCTTTCGGTGCTTTTCAGGATCTAATCTCCTGGCGACCAAGAAAAATAGGCCCCCAACTTAATGCAGTACTTGGAGTAATACCTTATATATATCTGGCTTTAGCTGTGTTGTATGCTGCTACAAAAACAGATTTCATCATATGCAGGTATGATCCATTCGTTGGCATCTTTCGATTTGATGCTACCTTCGGGATGTTTCTTTTTGCTGGTATATTACTCCTCTCCGGAGTATTTATCGCACGGCCATACTGCCGTTTTCTCTGCCCTTATGGTGTTTTGTTGAACTGGATAAGTCGTTTTTCCAGGTACCATATGACCATTACACCATCGGTTTGTATACAGTGCCGCTTGTGTGAGGACTCCTGCCCATACGAAGTAATTGAAAAACCAGTAACTGTGAAAAATCCGGAAACCCGGCAGTCAATAGTCAGGAAATTCATCCTTATTATCCTGATGATCCCCTTTTTCATGCTTTTAGGCGGATGGACAGGGTCTCAGATACATGAGTCACTGGCAATGGTTAACGGGAAAGTTAGAATGGCAAACGAGTTGCTGCATCCGCAAAAGTACCAGGGAGAACCTGAATCGATTGAGATGGCTGCTTTCAGGACTTCCGGGAAGCCGGCAACGGAAATTTACTCAGAGGCATCACGGATTATCCGTCAGTTTTATATCGGTGGATGGATTCTGGGAGGATTTATTGGGTTAACCATTGGCGGATTGTTTGCAGGTCGCCTGACTACAAAATACCGAACCGATTTTGAACCCAACCGGGGGAGCTGTTTCAGTTGTAACCGGTGTGTGGATTACTGTCCGATCAAATCATGATAAGGATCTGCTGAATTATGGAAAATACTAAGTCGAAGGAACAAACCAGAAAGCTACTGATAAGGATCGCCTCCATCAGCGGGATCGTAGCATTTATCCTGTGTATCCTCATCATCGCCAACTATATCCAGGTGAAACGGGTTGATCCTCTTAACACACCGGCCATGACCGTCATGCTGGAACGACTGAAAAGCAATCCCGGTGATGATGCTCTGCGTACAGAGATTCGAGAACTTGACCTCCTCTCCCGAAAAGCATTTTTTACCAGCCAGTGGCAGATCCGTACGGGGGGATATATTCTCTTGATATGTCTGCTGGTAGTGATCATCTGTATGAAATGGATCGAAATGATCCAACCGAAAATTCCTCCACATCCCGAACAGGTCAGGGATAGATTCTGGGACGATCGGAAAACCAATCAGCGGTGGATAATTTATACCGGGATATTTCTTGTTGTTGGATCGCTTATCCTGGCTTTTCTCACCTATTCTGAGATTGGAAAAACGCTTCAGGATCAGACGGTTTCAACAGAATTGGTTATCGATTCGGTTGTTTCAACCATATCCGGGCAACCACAGACTGATCAACACACAGCACCTCCTGATCAAACAACCTCACAGAATATAAATCCTGATAATCATCCAGATAGTCAGTCAGTTACTGCTTTGACAACCGCACCTGCAATAAAGCAGACTGCAGAGCAATCAGCATCAGCATTCTCAACCGGGCAATATCCCTCACGGAAGGAGATCCTCGACAACTCGGTAACATTCCGCGGCCCTGACGGAAACGGGGTGGTTTACAGGAAAAACTTTCCGGTAAGCTGGAATGGCTCCACAGGAGCGAATATCAAATGGAAAACCCGGATTCCGCTTCCCGGATATAACTCTCCAATTGTCTGGAACGACATGGTATTTCTTTCAGGGGCCAACTCCTCCAAACGGGAGGTCTATTGTTTTGATGCGAATTCGGGAAAGATCCTATGGCAGACAGATGTCTCTGCAGTACCAGGCACTCCATCTGCAATACCAAAGGTTGACAGGGAAACCGGATTAGCGGCACCTACAATGACAACCGATGGCCAGCGGGTTTACGCCATCTTCGCAACAGGCGACCTGGTAGCCCTGGATATGAGCGGGAAACAATTGTGGGCGAAAAATCTTGGTATGCCGAAGAACCATTACGGGCATTCCTCTTCCCTAATCATGTACCGCAATTCACTGATCGTACAGTGGGATCAGTCTCAGGGAGCAAGTGTTAAGGCGTTTAACGGCGAAACCGGAGAGATGGTTTGGAATACACCGCGTCCTGTCAGGATATCCTGGGCCTCACCTGTGCTGGTCAATACCGGAAACCGGATGGAGTTGATCCTCTCTGCCGATCCCAATGTAGCGTCCTATGACCCGGCTACCGGGAATGAGCTTTGGAAACTTAACTGTATCTACGGAGAAGTCGGATCCTCAATAGCATATGCTAACGGGATTGTTTTTGCCACAAACGAGTATGCTAAACTGGTTGCTATTAAATTGGAAAACCCACCTCATATAATTTGGGAATCAACGGATTATCTGTCAGATATTCCAAGTCCGGTGGCAAATGACAAGTATCTTTTTCTGGTTACCAGCTATGGAGCAATTGTTTGTTACGATGCAACAACCGGAGAGGAGTACTGGATAAAAGAGGTGGATGAAAACACATATGCCTCGCCGGTAATTGTTGATGACAGGGTATATCAGATGGATAAGGCAGGGGTGATGCATATATTCAAAGCGAATAAGGTATTTACTTCAATTGGAGAACCGGCTCTGGGAGAGGGATCGGTATGTACTCCGGCTTTTGCAGGCGGAAGGATTTATATACGAGGTGATCAACACTTGTACTGTATTGGGAAATAATGCTGAAAATCAGTTTTACCCCAACCCTGAAGGGAGCCTGATTTTCAGCAACTTCTCCCTTTAGGGTCGAGGTAAAAAGTTGCTGAAAATGAAAAGAACAAAGAATTAATTCAGAAGGTGTCTGA
>CALCGJ010000056.1 GCA_937900965.1 uncultured Bacteroidota bacterium
TTCGGACAAAACCTTGGAAATTTTCTCGCTCCCTGGCTGGTTCGCTTTCGCGCCGGATGCCTGACTATCGGTGGAAATATATCCCGTGGCTACGAACTTTTTGAGAAGCCATTCAGAACCGCATTGAGGTCACATAACTGCAGCACCGATGTTTTCCTTTCTGAACTGGGTGAGTGTGCTGCAATTGCAGGAAGTGCAAGGCTTACCGACGATACATTCTATTTGAACTTACCATTTATCTCCAATAAATAAAACCATTTATGGAAACCAGCAAACTCAAATACTCCCATTTGTTACCGGTACTGATGGCATTCATGGTCATGAGTTTTGTCGACCTTGTTGGCATCGGTGTCGACCGCGTTAGTAAAGACATGGCTCTCAGCGCTACCATGGGCCAGCTGATCCCCTCTGCTGCTTTCCTCTGGTTCCTGCTGCTCTCGGTACCGACCGGAATTGTTCAGGCACGAATAGGTAAACGGCACATACTGAACATTGGTATGGTTATCACAGCCATAGGCATGCTTCTCCCCTACTTCTCCTACTCTTTCGGGACCGTTCTGGTCGGGTTTGCCCTGTTGGGGATCGGGAACACGATAGTACAGGTGTCGGCCAATCCATTGCTTGTTGATGTGGTGTCGGGTCGGAAGGTTTCCAGTTTCATGAGCTTTTCGCAGTTTGTCAAATCGGTAGGATCGATGATAGGGGCGCCGTTTGCAGCTTTTTGCGCTATCCAGTTCGGAGATTGGAAACTAATCTTCCTTGTTTTCGGGATCGTCTCTATTTTATCAGCCCTGTGGCTTGGTTCTGTAAAGATCGATGAACTGAAAGTAGAAGGCCAACGGGTCACGTTTGGATCCGCCTTCAAATTGCTTGGCAATAGATTCATCCTGATGATGGTCATGTCAATTTTCGTTGTTGTTGGTATCGATGTTGGATTCAATTCAAACTCGGGACAATTCCTGATCAGACATTTCGGAATTGAAGATATTGCCGCTGAATCGGGAAGAAGTATTTACTTTTTCGGCAAGATGCTTGGCACCTTCCTGGGAGCCATCCTGTTAACCCGGTTATCCCCCCGCAAGTTCTTCGTCTGGACATCCATTCTCGGCATCATTGCCCTTGTTATCATCATTTTCTCCACCGCTCATTTCATGGCCTGGATCCTGGTTTTCGTCATTGGCCTGACTGTGGCCAATATCTGGCCACTTGTATTTTCGATTACCATCGAGAAATATCCGGACCGGGGTAACGAGGTCTCAGGACTGATGATGATGGCGATCTGCGGAGGAGCCGTTATCCCACTGCTGATGGGCTGGATCACTGACCTGTCGTCAGCCATGATGGGCATGGCAGTACTGATTCTCTGTATGGTTTATCTGCTGGGGGTGGCGTTGTATACGCTGAAGAAATGACAGGAATGATAACAATGACGAATGACATGAATTCGAATTATTCGTCATTCTTGCTCATTCTTGTCATTGCACCAGGGTTCCCACCTTCTCCCCTTGTACAACCCTCTTCAGATTCCCGGTTACGTTCATATTGAACACTACGATGGGCAGGTTGTTCTCTTTACATAGGGTGAAGGCGGTGAGGTCCATTATTTTCAGCCCTTTTTCTATGGCTTCATTGAATGAAAGTGTCTCATATCTCACAGCGGTAGGATCTTTTTCAGGGTCGGCCGTATAGACACCGTCCACGCGGGTACCTTTGAGGATAACATCTGCTTTGATCTCCACGGCACGAAGTGCAGAAGCAGTATCGGTGGTAAAATAGGGATTTCCGGTCCCCCCGCTGATGATGGTAATGAAGCCCTGTTCCAGGTATTGAATTGCCCGGTCGCTGCTCATCTCCTCCACAATGGGATCAATGGCAATACCGCCCAGAAGTTTTGACCTAAGACCTAGTTTCTCCAATGCATCCTGGATTGCCATGCTATTGATCACTGTAGCCAGCATGCCCATGTAGTCGCCAGTTACACGGTTGACTCCCTGTACAGTCCCTTGAAGTCCTCTGAAGATATTCCCTCCTCCGATCACAATAGCAACCTGGACGTGCTCATCTACAACGGATTTAACTTCAGCAGCATAAGTTGCCAGTCGCTGCGGGTCGATGCCATAGCCCTGTGCGCCTTCAAGGGCTTCACCGGAGAGCTTTAAAAGAATCCTTGTATACTTCATAGGGTTCACTTTACATAGTTGGAGGCGAGGCATGCCTCGCCTTTACGTCTTTCGTCCTTCGTCCCTCGTCCTTCATCCTTTATCCTCCTGTTCCATGACAATTCTTGAACTTTTTCCCGCTTCCACATGGACAAGGATCATTTCTTCCCACTTTCTTTTCCACTTTAACAGGTTGCGGTCTGCTCTTTTCCTGGGTGTTTGAATGGGCTTGTGAAAGGAGGTCGGAGCGCTCTTCTTTCAAACGTTGCCGATCAAGTTTCCTGGGCATCTGGGCTTCCTGGACATTATCGGCCTGCATCGGGACGTCGCATTTGATAAGAAATGAGATGATCTCTTTGTTGGTCTTCATCATCATCGCTTTGAAGAGTTCGAACGACTCAAATTTGTAGATCAGCAAAGGATCCTTCTGCTCATATGCGGCATTCTGAACTGACTGTTTCAAGTCGTCCATTTCGCGGAGATGGTCTTTCCAGGCGTTGTCGATCATCCCCAGCACCACTCCTTTCTCGATCGCCAGTACCACCTCTTTCCCTTTGTCCTCAAAGGCTTTCTTAAGATTGGCAACTGCCTGTATCGATTTAATTCCGTCGGTAACCGGCACCGCTATGTTCTCATACCGGGTGTCGTTTTCAAGTACGTTCTTCACCACTGGATAGACTCGCTTAGCAATACTTTCGTTCTTCTCCCGGTACCTCTTGTAGGTGGCGGTATAAACACGCGTAGTGAGTTCATCGCTACTCAGGGAGGAGAACTCTTCCTCAGAAACAGGGGGTTCAATGGCAAAATCTTTGAGCAGTTCCAATTTTAATCCGGCGTAATCGCTGGTATCCTGATAATCTATTGCTGTGGCTTCACAAACATCGTAGATCATATTTGCGATGTCGACAGCTAACCGCTCTCCAAACAAGGCATGATGGCGTTTCTTGTAGATTGCTTCCCGCTGGATGTTCATCACGTCGTCGTACTCCAGTAACCGTTTCCGGATACCAAAGTTGTTCTCTTCCACTTTCTTCTGTGCCCGCTCGATCGATTTTGTGATCATCGAGTGCTGGATCACTTCACCCTCCTCAATTCCCATAGTGTCCATGATCTTTGCGATCCGTCCCGATCCAAACATCCGCATCAGGTCATCTTCCAGGCAGACGAAGAACTGGGAACTGCCGGGGTCGCCCTGGCGACCGGACCGGCCCCGAAGCTGGCGGTCAACCCGCCTGGATTCGTGCCGTTCAGTTCCCATAATAGCCAATCCGCCAGCTTCTTTCACCCCTTTGCCCAATTTGATGTCGGTACCCCGACCAGCCATATTGGTTGCAATGGTCACCGTACCAGGTTTTCCGGCTTCTGCCACAACATCAGCTTCCTTGGCATGCAGTTTGGCATTTAATACGTTATGTGGAACATTTACCCGTTTAAGCATTCGGCTTAACAGTTCGGAAGTCTCAACCGACGTTGTCCCCACAAGCACCGGGCGACCCTGCTCAACCATTTTTTCAATCTCTTCGATCACCGCATTGAACTTCTCCCGCTTGGTTTTGAAGACCAGATCTTCCCGGTCATCCCTTACCACCGGTTTGTTGGTAGGAATCACAACCACATCCAACTTGTAGATATCCCACAGCTCGCCTGCTTCTGTCTCAGCAGTTCCGGTCATCCCTGCCAGTTTTTTATACATCCGGAAATAGTTCTGTAGGGTGATTGTAGCATATGTTTGCGTAGCAGCCTCGATCTTCACGTTCTCCTTAGCTTCGATCGCCTGATGCAATCCATCGGAATATCTTCTTCCCTCCAGGATACGACCAGTCTGCTCATCAACGATCTTCACCTTATTATCCATCACTACGTACTCAACGTCTTTCTCAAAAAGTGCATACGCTTTAAGAAGTTGGTTTACAGTATGTACACGCTCTGCCTTAATCGCATAATCGCGCATCAGGGCGCTCTTTTTCTCCAGGAGATCCGTTTCTGTCATTTCCAACTTATCCAGTTCAGCCAGTTCCGAGCCAATATCAGGGAGGATATAGAAAGTTGCATCTTCATATGACTCGGTCAGCAGGTCTATCCCCTGTTCGGTAAGTTCAATGGTGTTGTTCTTCTCATCTATGACAAAAAAGAGTTCATCATTGATGATGTGCATATTTTTCGCCTGTTCCGCCAGATAGAAATTTTCTGTCTTCTGCATCAGGGCCTTCATGCCCGGCTCACTGAGAAATTTTATAAGAGCCTTATTTTTGGGTAACCCATGATGACAACGGAGCAGCTGATCTCCGACCTTCTTGACACTTTCATTATTGGACTCATCTCCTGCTAAACTCTTGGCCTCAGCCAACAGTTTGGTGACGAGGTTTCGCTGAGCATTGTATAATTTAGTTACCTGTAGTTTCAAATCATCAAATAACTGATTTTCACCTTTGGGCGTGGGACCGGATATGATCAAAGGTGTACGGGCATCATCGATCAGAACAGAGTCCACCTCATCGACGATCACATAGTTGTGTACCCGCTGCACCATCTCCTCCGGCAGGCTGGTCATATTATCACGCAGGTAGTCGAAACCGAACTCGTTATTCGTTCCATATGTGACATCGGCCAGGTAGGCTTTTCTTCGGGCCTCTGAATTTGGCTCATGCTTGTCAATACAATCCACCTTCAGACCATGAAACTCAAACAGTGTTCCCATCCATTCCGAGTCGCGTCGGGCCAGGTAATCGTTAACTGTAACAAGGTGAACACCTTTTCCGGGAAGTGCATTAAGATAGACCGGGAGTGTGGCGACAAGGGTTTTTCCTTCACCTGTAGCCATTTCAGCAATCGTTCCCTGATGGAGAACGATCCCACCAACAAGCTGGCAATCGTAGTGAACCATGTCCCATCTGATCATATTCCCGCCCGCCATCCAGGAGCTATTAAATCTCGCTTTATCGCCAACGATCTCCACACTGGGTTTCAGGGCAGCAAGATCGCGGTCCATATCTGTTGCTGTCACGTCCAGGTATTCGTTATCGACAAACCGCCGGCCGGTTTCCCTCATCACGGCGAAAGCTTCAGGGAGAATCTCATTCAGTATCTCCTGGCTGAGATCATAACTCTCTTTTTCAAGTTTGTCAAAAGCAGCATACAGATTTTCCTTCTCCTCAATCTCAACATCATCTGACTCAATCTGTAGCTTCAGCGCCTCAATCTCGCTCTCTTTTCCGGCAATATACTCTTTTATCCGTGCCTTGAATTCGATTGTTTTGGCACGTAATTCATCATTGGAGAGGGAGTGCAGGGTTTGATCAATCTTAACCGACTGGTCTGCGATTGGCTGGATATCTTTGATATCCCTGTCGGATTTACTCCCTAACATTTTTTTTACAAAACCAAACATGATATGTCTACTTTTTTTTCAATCAGTTTATAAGTTCTTCGATCACTTGTTCCAACCCTTCGCTGGGACCAGGAGCCGGTGCCCGAACAATGTTTCCCTCTTTATCGATTACCACATACAATGGATAGGTCCGTACCTCATAATCCACAAGCAGATCCGTATTATCCGAGAAGTGGAGAAGAGTCCATGCAAATTCCGGTTTGATCTGTGCGAAGTAATTCATCTTTATCCAGTATCTATCGGCACTGATACTGATGAACTCCACCTGATCCTTGTATTTTTCATACAGGAGAACCTCGAGTTCCATCTCAGCAAGGCATCCCTGACAAAAAGTAGTCCAGAAATTAATAACAACAGGTTTTCCCCTGAATTCGTTCAGAGAGAGAAACTGATCTTTTGTTCTTCCCATCAGTGAAAACCCGGGAGCAGGTGTTCCGTGGCGAAGCTTCGTCACTTTTGCCAACATGTTCGAAGCTATCACCCTGTTCATCTCCTGTGGACTTTCGCGGATGATGGTTTTGAAGATTTCGATAATCGGATCCTCCAGTTCCTGGTTGGAGTAAAAGAGTTCAAACAACCCTTTCAGGAGGACAAGTTCCCGAAACGTATCATTCCTGAGCACAGAATCGGCAGCCATCGTCTTCATGAGATTCGGATAGGGAGACGTGCGTTTGATAATAGCTTTTATGTCAATTTTCCGGAGGATGTCGGATGAAGCGGTAAGGTACCTGGTGAAATAGTTATTAAAAAACTGCATGTACTCTACATTGTTGTAGAGGATTGGCTTATCTATGAAGTAGGTCCTGGCCAGGTTATAGGTATTTTGTGCATGTGCGATCTGTTCCAATCCGGCAGTTTTATACCGCATATAATTCTGAAAGTATGGTTGATCTATACCCCTGTACCAGCCATTGACCTGAAGCCGGAAGGTGTCCAGGTAGTTTTTTTTTCGTTCAAGGTAAAGAACGTTGAAATTATCCAGAAGAAACTGGTTGTATTTGTCGTTGTAAGCATTGATCCAGATGTTCAACTCATTATCACCGGGATTGATCAGTTCGATCTCCAGATTCTGTGAGAGGATAAAAGGATTAACCTCCAGATTATCGGTGTAGTTGATGGGAGCCAACTTCATCCTGTAGGTTAAGCCGGGTTGCATAAACAAGTCTGATCGGTGAAGATCTATGGCTACAGAAATATACGAAGTAGCGGCGAGGTTGAAGGTCATTGCAAAGTTTCCCATTGTGTCAATCACAGCTTCAGCAACTTTCTCTTCCGTGAAGGTGATCAGGTCGCCCCAGGTGATAAGCCTGATTGTCTTCCCTTCAGCTCCTACTGCAGAACCAGTCAGGGAAACCTGTTGGGAATAACTTGAGAAGAACAGGCAAACAAGCGTTATTATCGGAATAATGGGTAGTAATGATTGGCGTTTCATTGATAATTTAGTCATTCGTAATTCTATTTATTCTATTCGTTTACTCACCCCACCCCACCCACCCCCTAAAGGGGAGGGAGTAAGTCCCCTTTAGGGGATTTAGGGGTTAATTCCTTCCGGAACAAATTGTCTGACATCTCCACCGTTGCGATGGATCTCGCGAACGATTGAGGAACTCAGAGCACTATATTCGGGAGCGCTGAGCAGAAAAATGGTCTCAAGTCCAGGCATCATTGCCCGGTTCATGATGCCGATGCCCCGTTCAAAATCAAAATCAGCAGCGGTCCGAAGGCCCCTGAGGATATACTTCGCTCCCGTTTGTTGGCAGTAATCGATAGTCAGTCCGGAATAGCTGGCCACTTTGACCTTTGGTTCTGATGAGAAGATCCTCCTAAGCCACTCCATTCGTTTCTCAAGGGGAAAATATCCACTTTTTTCAGAATTTTCGCCAATGGCAACTACTATGGAATCAAACAGGGGCAAAGCCCGGAGGATAACCGACTCGTGCCCTCGGGTGATTGGATCAAAAGAACCCGGAAAAACAGCAACTTTATTCATAGGATATCTTTACCGAACAAAGATACAAAAAGGGGAGGAATTAACTTATTCAAAGGTAAGAGAGACCTGGAAGATTTTCGCGTTCAGTTTTTCGATGCCGTCGGTGTATATGTTGGCTTCACGTGTGAGTATATCCATCAGTCCGTACATCATTTTTATCTCGATGCCAAATTTGAACCATTCGTTGTAAAAGTCAAACCCTATTCCCGCCTGAGCATAGAGATCATTCTGGTTGAATTTCACGATCTTCTGATCGGAGTTTTTCTGTTCCCGTTTCTTCGCCTGGGAGGCAAGGTCAAGCGTGTATTGAATACCTGTCATCAGGTATGTCCTGAAGTTTCTATATCTCTTTGATTTGAATTTGATCTCAAGCGGAAAGTTGATGTAGGTGGAAGGGATGCGTTTCGTGACACTGATCACAGAGGTATCACCATCGCGAAAGGTAGCCAGGTTATATACCATATCACGATCACCAAATGCCAACGATGGAATAAAGCGGAGGTTAAAATGATCCCCTATTTTCATATCGCTTACTATACTGATCACAAACCCGGGAGTGGGAATGCCTTCTATAGAAAGGATCAGGGCTGAATCGGGAAGCGGAAGGATATCGGGGATGTATTCAGAAGACCACATCCGGGTATTCATGTCTGCAATTGGCTTGATGGTGAGATAGCTCAGATTGGCCCCCAGTACAAATCCGAAATGGAATTTATCGTTGTCGTACGTTGACATATTGGGGACACCAAACCGTTGAGATGATCCTTTAAGAGGGATCAGAGCAACCATCAGAAAAAGCAGGAGAATAATTTGAATCAGTTTTTTCAACGGAAGGGTTCGGATTATAGATATGACTAACGCTTGGCTGCCGCTTTTATTTTGAATTTCAGCGGCAAAGGTAATTATTTTTCGGCGCAATAGAGGGTGGCTATACCTCCTGATAATCTGATCTGTCGAAGCTTCCGGAGTCCCAATTTCCCAAGGATAGAGAGGAAAGCATCACCGCTGGGGAAAGTAGCTACAGTTTCCGGAAGGTATGTATAGGCCTGTTTGTGTCTTGATATCAGCCTCCCAAAAAGCGGGATGATCCCCTTCGAGTAAAAGGAATAGAGTTGTTTCATTGGGAAACCGGCGGGATGCGAGAACTCGAGAATCAACATCAACCCACCCGGGGTCATCACCCGTTTCATCTCCTGCAAGCCACTCTTCAACTCTTCAAAGTTGCGTACCCCGAAAGCAACCATGACTATATCGAAACTATTTTCTTCAAACGGAATCTTTTCAGCTTCACCTTCATGGAAAGATATGACATTCCCCAGTCCTTTTGAGAGGATTTTTCGCTTTCCAACCTCCATCATGGATTTAGAGATGTCGACTCCATCGATGTGTGCCGGATGCAGCCTGGCGACAGCGATAGCCAAATCTCCGGTTCCTGTTGCCATATCCAGGATCTGCAGAGAAGAAAGTTGCTCACGAAACCGCTTCCGGATCTCACTGACGACACGTCTTCTCCATATGTGATCAATTCCAAAAGAGAGAAAGTGATTGAGAAAATCATACCGGGGGGAGATTTCATCAAACATAGACCGTACCGAATCTTTGTTAGGGGACATAAGGCAAAAGTAATTAAAAGAGGCTGTCAGATTACCTATCCAACAGCCTCATTCGTGCTTTACAGTTCTATTCTTAAGCTCCCAGCTGGAGACGTTTAAACGCGGTCACTTTCAAATCTTTATCGTGTTCAATAACGTACTGACCAACGGTTTTCTTGTTATCCTTAATAAAATCCTGGTTCATCAACGTATTCTCCTTGAAGAATTTATTCAGTTTACCTATGGAGATCTTCTCCAGTAATTCTTCAGGTTTTCCTTCCAGCCTGGCCTGCTCTTTGCCAATCTCGATCTCATGGTCGATTATTTTTTGATCCACGTCATCCTTATCAATGGAAACAGGGTTCATGGCGGCAACCTGCATTGCGATTTCACGTCCAAGTTCCTCGATCCCTTTGACATCTTTTTTATTGAAACCAATGATTGTGGCTAATCTGTTTCCATGATGGTTGTAAGCGAATACAATTGGCGCCTCGATGGATTCAAACGCAGCAACCTGCATTTTTTCACCAGTTTTGCCAAGGAGTTCATTGAGTTTTTCTTCAACTGTGAGGGGTCCTACCTTCAAAGGCAGGAGTGCGGAGGTTTCCGTAAGTTTGTTATTGATTCCCAGTTCAAGAAGATCTTTGGAGAACTTGATAAAATCATCATTCTTACCTACAAAATCTGTTTCACAGCTAACCATAACAACGGCACCAAAGCCTTTGTCATCTGTGGTTTTGGCAATAACGAAGCCTTCATTGGCCTCACGATCGGCCCGTTTGGAGGCTACTTTTTGTCCTTTTTTCCGCAAGTAATCAACGGCCTGTTCAAAATCGCCTTCGGATTCCTGCAATGCTTTTTTGCAATCCATCATTCCGGCACCAGTCATCTGGCGCAACTTATTTACATCTGCTGCTGTAATGTTCATAGTTCGTGTTATTGTAGGTTTCAGACTTGAGCCGCAATGAATTGCGGCTGTACTTTCGGGTTTATCGCAGATCCCGTATCCCGTATCGCTTATCGCTTGGATCTTCCGGCTGGCTTGGTAATCCGTTTCCGCGGGGATTTGGCCGAATCAGATTCCTTGTCGTCTGCTCCCTTCACTTTCGAAAGGTTTGTGTTGACGTTATCTTTCCGGGTGACCTTGATTCCATCTTCCTCATCATCGTCGCGATCCATAAGGGTGTTAAAATCATCTTCTCCACCTTCTTCCAGTTCATCTTCAGCAGCTTTCTTGTCTCTGTCGAGTTTGCGTTCAACGAGACCCTCCTCAATTGCATTCATCATAATCTCAACGATCAGTGAGATTGATTTGGAAGCATCGTCGTTAGCCGGGATCGGAAAATCAACCAGCCGGGGGTCTGAGTTGGTGTCTACGATCGCAAAGGTTGGAATATTGAGTTTTCGGGCTTCTGCCAGTGCAATGTGCTCTTTCAGGATATCCACAATAAACAGGGCAGCAGGTAACCGGTTAAGATCAGCAATACTACCCAGGTTCTTCTCCAGTTTTGCGCGTTCACGTGTGAGGGTAAGGCGCTCTTTTTTAGAGAGGTTATCATATGAAGGGCTGCTCATCAGTTTATCGATGGAGGTCATTTTTCTGACCGCTTTCCTGATGGTTGCAAAATTGGTGAGCATACCACCAGGCCACCGCTCGGTCATGTATGGCATGTTAATCCGCTTCACCTTTTCAGCTACCAGCTCTTTGGCCTGTTTTTTCGTGGCGACAAAGAGGACTTTCTTTCCCGACTTGGCGATCTGCTTAATTGCAGCTGCAGCTTCGTCGATCTTGCCCATAGTTTTATAGAGATCAATGATGTGAATCCCGTTTCGTTCCATGAAGATATAGGGAGCCATGCTTGGGTTCCATTTCCGCTTCAGGTGACCGAAGTGAACACCGGCATCAAGCAATTCATTAAATGTCGTTCTCGGCATAATAGTACAAATAAAATATTAACGTTTACTGAATTGGAATTTTTTCCGGGCTTTTTTCTGCCCAAATTTCTTGCGTTCCACCATCCTGGGGTCCCTACGCATTAGTCCTTTAGCTTTCAGGGCAGGGCGCATCTCCTCGTTGATTTTGCAGAGAGCACGTGCAATGGCAAGCGCCAAAGCTTCCGACTGTCCTTTGACTCCTCCGCCATCCAGGTTAACCTTTACATCATATTTCCCCATGGTCTCTGTGACTGTAAATGGTTCTGTAGCTTTAAACTGCAGGATGGAGGTTGGAAAATATTCTGCAAAATCCCGTCCGTTGACCGTGATATTTCCCTGGCCTTCCTGAACGTAGATCCGTGCAATGGCAGTCTTTCTTCTGCCAAGGGCATTGATAACTTCCATATTACTTGATTGTATTTAGATTAATTTCTTTGGGTTGTTGTGCCTCGTGCGGGTGTTCGGGCCCTGCATATACATAGAGGTTCCGGTAGAGCTCGCTACCCAGGCGATTTTTGGGAAGCATTCCTTTGACAGCAGATTCGATGATAGCACGTGGATTCTTCGCCAATAGTTCCTGAGGTGTGCGTTTCCGTTGTCCACCCGGATAACCGGAATGACGAATGTATACCTTATCGGTCATCTTTTTTCCTGTCAGCTTGATCTTCTCGGCATTGATGATCACCACGTTATCACCACAATCTACATGTGGGGTAAAACTGGGTTTCAATTTACCTCTAAGTATCAACGCTACTTTGGATGCCAGTCGTCCCAGCACCGCATCTTCTGCGTTGATCAGTACCCACTCTTTGGTTACCGTTTCCTTGTTGGCACTGATGGTTTTGTAACTTAACGTATTCATGGATATTCGTTTAAAAAGGGGTGCAAAGATAGAACGAATTAAAATTCCCTGCAAGAGAACTAAACATAAAAAGCGATATTTCTTACATTATGGTTTGTTTTGTGACAAATTCTGTATTTTTGTGATGTAGGATGCCTGATGGCTTGAACAATATACATGCGAAACTCTCTGATTACGTTTTCTTTTGAGCAGTTCCTGGAGATGGCAGGAGACAGGGAGTCGCTGGAGCTATACCGAGAGGTTCCTTTCCCAAATTATGGGTATGAAAAACTTCTTGGCCTCTTTCATCAATTTTGCCTTGTTGGTGGAATTCCCGATGTTGTAGAGTTGTTTGCTGCTTCCAGGGACATTCTCCTGTTGTCTCCGATCTATGAACGGAACCTGGAAGAGCTATTCTTCAAAGCGGCTTCAATTGCCACAACACAAAAAACAGGTGAACGGCTGGTCCAGATATACCAGGACTCCTTCACGTTTGCTGCTACAAGGATCAAATTCAACGGATTCAGTGACGAGCGGTTTCACAGCCGTGAAGTTAGTCAAGCGTTTCATCTCCTGCAGGAACACGGACTCATCCAACTTCTCTACCCCACCATACATGCCGATCTGCCCTTTGATACAGACAAACATCGTTCTCCCCGGATTCAACTACCGGATACCGGGCTGGTTAACTATTTTACCGGAATTCAGGATGCATTAACGGATCAGAAGGATCTTTCGGCAATATTCAACCGTCAGATATCTCTGCACATTGTCGCACAGGAGTTGATGACTTCAACGGAAGCTGGTAACAAAACACTTCATTTCTGGGTCAGGGGCAAAACCCAGTCCTCTGCAGAGGTAGATTTTGTGATCCAACACCAGGATTTGATGATCCCCGTTGAGGTAAAGAGAGGCGAGCCGGGCCGATTGCGTTCCCTGCACCAATTTGTGGAAGCTGCATCCCATCCGTTTGCTGTGCGACTTTATGCGGGTCCTTTGATGGTAAAAGAGGCCCGTACAACTTCTGGAGAAACATACTACCTGATGAGTTTACCTTACTTTCTGGGAGGAAAGATCAGGGAACATCTGGAGGGATTTATGAAGTTTGTAGGAAAGTAGGGAGGTAGGGAGGTAGGGATGTAGGATGTAGGATGTAGGATGTAGGATGTAGGATGTAGGAATCTACATTGAAGTTTGTTAATTTTGAAAATAAAATAGATCCGGACCGTGAAAGGACCTTTTTTTGAAAGAATAATTATCATTACTCTGTTTGCTGTTGCAATGGGGTTTTTGGAGAGTGCTGTTGTGGTTTACCTGCGTGAACTTTATTATCCGGAAGGATTCTCTTTTCCGCTGACAAACCTCGCCGATCACATCCTCATTACTGAACTTTTCCGTGAGATTGCCACCATGGTGATGCTTGTAACAGTCTCCATGCTGGCTGCCCGGAAATGGAACATCAGGTTTGCCTGGTTCATTTATATGTTTGCCATATGGGATATTTTCTATTATATTTTCCTGTGGTTATTAATCGGGTGGCCTGAGTCTCTTCTCACCTGGGACATCCTGTTTATGATTCCGACTACCTGGGTCGGACCTGTCATTGCTCCTGTGATCAACTCTCTGACAATGATACTTCTGGCGAGTTTGATTCTACTGGCGGACAGGTGGACAAGCGGACGAGCGGACCAGCGGACTTCCACCTCCGCCAAGGCTACGGCGGATAAAAGCGTGCAGGTTTGGGGCTCAGGGCTCAGAGCTCAGGGCTCAGCAGGACTGGTGCGGCTATCGGGACTGGAGTGGGGATTGTTGATAATCGGATCGCTGATCACCATTACCGCGTATATTGAGGATTACAGCGTGTATATGCTTGACCGGCTCACATTAACTGAATGGTTGGGTGGAGATCATCAGGCTGAAGTAATGTCCTATGCCACAACATACATCCCCGTCTCATTTAACTGGATTCTGTTTTCGGCAGGAACTACACTATTTTTTATTGTGATCGGGTTGTTCCTCAGAAGATTATTTATAGCATCAAGAAAAAATCTACCACAATAGTCACATAGGGCACATTAGATTCTATTGTGACCTAATGTGCCTAATGTGGTGAAGTTGGCATACAAATTAGTACTTTTGCATGTTGTTTCAAATTCAAAATCATGTCGATCAAGGTTGATCATATCACCAAACTTTACGGAACCCAGAAAGCACTTAACGATGTAACCCTTGAAATCAAACCAGGAGAAGTTGTTGGCTTGTTGGGACCTAACGGTGCAGGGAAAAGCACTTTGATGAAAATCCTTACCTCCTATATCCCGCCTACTTCAGGGGAAGCATCAGTGAGTGGATTTGATGTAATGGAACAATCTATGGAGGTTCGGAAACGGGTAGGATATCTTCCTGAGAATAATCCGCTTTACACGGACCTCTATGTGAAGGAATTTTTGCAGTTTATTGCGAAGATTAATCATGGTGATAAAAGTCGGAAGTCAGAAGTCAGAAGTACGAAATCAACTACGAAGGAAGAAGTTAGAAGTGTTATTTCCGCGGAGCGAATCAAAGAGATAATTGACCTCACGGGGTTAGAAGCGGAACAGCATAAGAAAATCGGAGCGCTTTCAAGGGGTTACCGGCAGCGGGTGGGACTGGCACAGGCGTTGCTTCATGACCCCGAAGTATTGATCCTTGATGAGCCAACTTCCGGCCTGGACCCTAACCAGCTGGTTGAGATCCGGAATCTGATCCAATCAATAGGGAAAGAGAAAACAATCATGATGTCGACCCACATCATGCAAGAGGTGGAGGCGATCTGCGACCGTACTATCATAATCCACAAAGGAAAAATTGTTGCAGATGATAAAACAAAAAACCTCCAGAAGATGCAGCCATCGAAGATCATTATCAAGGTGGAGTTCGATAAACCAGTTCCACCCAATAAACTGATGAAGATTGTGGGTGTAAAAGACGCTTTCGACCCGAAGGCACAACTCCAGCATCAAGGATCCAGGATCCAGCATCAAGGATCCAGGATCCAGAATCCGGCATCCGGCATTTGGCATCTTGAATCAGAAGCATCAATTGACATCCGTCCGGCAGTATTCAAGTTTGCCGTTGACAATAATCTGACTGTCCTTTCACTGCAGCGTGACGAGCATCGGCTTGAAGAGGTTTTTCAGGAACTGACGAGAACGTAAGAGAGTATGAGAGTATGAGGGTATGAGGGTATGAGAGTATGAGAGTATCGCGGAATTCTGTAATTAAAATTTTTATCGAAAATCGAATTATTAGTAAATAGAAAAATTGTACTTTTGCGCCTGCAGGGTGGAAAGATTTGATTGATTGCAACCACTGGAAAAAATGCTAAACCAACAGCCTTTCCAACTTTCAAATCCCATTTCTGTAAGAAAATTAACGCAAACTAAAAATAGTTAGATCATGGGATATTTGTTTACATCGGAGTCTGTTTCAGAGGGGCATCCGGATAAAGTAGCCGATCAGATATCGGACGCGCTGCTGGATGAATTTTTACGCTGGGACCCTGAATCCAAAGTTGCTTGTGAGACTTTTGTTACCACTGGTCTTGTAGTATGTGGCGGAGAAGTAAGAACAGAGGGCTGGGTTGACGTTCAGGAGACAGCCAGGAAAGTGATACGAGAAATAGGGTACACCAAAGCCGAATATCGTTTCGACAGCGAATCATGTGGAGTCATATCAACGATTCATGAGCAATCATCAGACATTAATCAGGGTGTTGTCCGTGCAAAGAAAGAGGAACAGGGAGCTGGCGACCAGGGAATGATGTTTGGATATGCATGCCGGGAGATGGATAACTTCATGCCTCTGTCGAGCGAACTGGCCCACATCCTTCTGCAGGAACTGGCAGAAATCCGCAGGGAAGGGAAGCATATGAAGTATCTAAGGCCCGATTCCAAATCACAGGTTACCGTTGAATATGGCGAGAATGGGCAACCTCTTCGGGTAGATACTATCGTGGTAAGCACCCAACATGACGAGTTCATCCTACCAAAGAATACCTCTTTCAAAGCGTTAAAAGCTGCGGAAAAAGAGATGCAGGATAAAATCCGTGTCGATATTGAGAAGGTGTTGATCCCCAGGGTCAGGAAGACGTTGCCTGCACGGGTCAAGAAATTGTTTGGAGATGATTACAAATTGTTTGTGAATCCAACGGGGAAATTTGTTATCGGGGGGCCACACGGTGATACAGGACTTACGGGCAGAAAGATCATTGTTGATACCTATGGAGGGCATGGAGCCCATGGCGGAGGTGCCTTCTCCGGAAAAGATCCTTCAAAGGTAGACCGCTCAGCCGCTTATGCTGCCCGTCACATTGCCAAGAACATGGTTGCCGCAGGAATCGCCGACCAGGTGATGATCCAGGTAGCTTATGCCATTGGAGTAGCACAACCAGTAGGTCTGTATGTAAATACTTATGGAACAGCTAAAATTACCGATAAAAAAGGAAAAACCCTGACTGATTGGGAGATCGCTGTAAAAATCAACAAGGTATTCGATATGCGTCCGTATGCTATCATTGAGCGGTTTGGATTGAAAAATCCCATTTTCCTTCCTACAGCTTCCTACGGGCATTTCGGGAGAGATCCGTTCACCAGATATATCGATGTCTATTACCAGGTAAAAGGCTCCAAAGCGAAGAAAGGGAATGGAACTGCCAAAGAGGTTTACCAGAAGAAAGTTGATTTCTTTGCCTGGGAGAAACTGGATTATGTTGAGAAACTCAGGAAAGAGTTCGGGATCAAGGCTGGATCCTAGATGCTGTATCCTGGATCCTGGATGGCGAAAAAAAATAAGGGGCGACAGGTTTGGTCGCCCCTTATTTTATCAGGTTCTTTGTTGTCCTATACCTTTAGTGGGATACGACAAGTTTGTGAGTTGATTGTATCCGTCCGTTAACCATTAGGCTATAGAAATAGATCCCTTCTGATAAGTCCGTCGTATTTATACTGGCTACTCCAGTACCTGACAGGGAAACCTCCTGCACTATGGAACCAAGAACATTTCTCACCAAAAGGAGAGCATTGGCGCCATTCTCTATCGAATAATTGAAGGATGCCTGTGTAATCGCAGGATTAGGATAGGCTTTGGATAGTGTGGCAACCCCCTCCTGATTCTTTATGCCTAAAGGATATGCATTGAAGAAAGATCTGAAGGAGACAGAATCATTGGGGTTGTTCAGGTCGTAATAAACGTACCTGATGATGCTCTGGCCGGCATGCGTGAGCGGCTCATAGTCGCCGGTAAACTGTGTATTTGTTTCTCCCGGCCCAATTTTAAGGTAGCCCAGTGAAACATAAACGTTCGGTGGGTAACAATTTTCCCAGCAGAATGTGTTTTGGGAACCCGGAACAAGGTAGATCTCAACTTTTTTACACATAACCAAAAGCGTATCCGAGTAGTTATTTGTTACACCCATATAAGCCACAATCACCGGGCTTGCGGGCTCACCAGTGTAAACTACTGCTCCATCGTTAGGAACCGGATTGCCATCATAGATCAAAGATAGATTCTGGGAATAGCCCAGGAATGCAACCAAGCTCAGCAAGTAAGTTAAAAGTACAAGTTTTTTCATAGTTTTATCGGTTAATTTGGTTCCAGTTTTTTGTTTATTGATTTGATTGCAAAGATAATACATATACGGTTTAATTACGGAAAAGTTTCCATTTTTTGGCACTTTCAGGCAACCTAATGTGAAAAGTGATATCTTTACAAGCTGAAAGTTCAACCATTTAAACCTGATCCTTATGAAAAAATTATCCTTTCTTTTAATCCTGTTTCTTTTCCAACTTTCCTTTAGTTTCGGGCAGTCTCAGCGACTTGTCCTTTTGGAAGAGTTCACCTCCTCCACCTGTGGCCCATGTGTGAATGCAAATTCCAATATACATAACTGGCTTCTTGCAAATCCGACTACCTTTACAGCGATTTTCTACCACATGAGCTGGCCTGCTCCCGGAAATGATCCGATGTACCTGGCCAACACCATCGACAATAACGCCAGACGCTCCTATTACGGTGTAAATTCAGTACCCTGGACAGTGGTGGATGGTAATGTGTTCTCAAACAACTGGAATGCGGGAGTATTGTCGATTATCAACAACCGGGTGAACATCCCTTCACCCTTCGAGATTGCCCTCCAGCATTCCCTTTCTCCAACCAACGACGAGATTTTCCTTACCATGGTTGCCAAAGCTACTGATGATGTCAGCGGCAACCTTGTTGCACATAATGTGGTGATCGAAAAGTATGTACAATTTTCAAGTCCTCCGGGAACCAACGGAGAGAAGAATTTTGACCATGTGATGAAAGTTATGCTCCCCACCAGGAATGGGACTTCTCTCGGCGGTTTTGAATCCGGGGATTATGTCATCATTGAAACCAGCTGGCCTTTTGAGCCCAACCAGGTTTACAATATAAATGATCTTGCTGCCGTAGGCTTTATTCAGAATAACACCTCGAAAGAGATCCACCAGGCTGCCAACAGTTCTACTGATGCAATCATCTTCCCTTATGACAGGGACCTCCAGGTAATGGATATTGAAAACGTTTCCTCTACAAACTGCAGTGGTGTAGTAGCTCCAATTGTGACCGTGCGGAACAATGGGAACAATACCATCACCTCCTTTGACCTGAAATACGAAGTCAATGGCGGGACGATTGTTACCCAAGGCTGGACAGGAAGCATCGTCCCACTGGAGAAGGCTGTTGTTAATCTCCCTGATTACACATTTGTTCCCGAGGTTAGCAATACGTTAAGTGTCTTCTCCGACAATCCCAATAACAACTCCGATGAGTATCCCAAGAACGACACTCTCAACTTCATCATTAATGCCGCTCCTGCCACTACCTTCACACTGCACCTTTTCGTGAAGCCTGATAATGCTCCTGAAGAGACCACATGGGATGTGAAAGATGCACAGGGAACTGTGGTTGCTAATGGAGGCCCATATTCCGTACCCGGTGTTATTGTACGCGATACAATTGAACTTGCCATAGAAGGATGTTACACTTTCACTATTTATGATGCAAATGGAACCGGTATTTGCTGCAGTAATGGCAATGGCCTTTACTTCCTGGAGGACGATCAGGGCACCGAGGTTGTTCAGGGTGGATCTTTCGGTTATTATGAGATGACCGAATTTAACGCCAACGTAGTTTCAGCACGCGAACTGTTCGATCAGACAAAAGCGCTTCAGGTCTATCCAAATCCTGCGTCAGGCATCACAAAAGCCTCTTTCTATCTGGTTAATCCTGAAACCGTTGAGCTAAACCTTTACAACACCTTTGGACAGAAGGTTCGGAATTACCAGCCAGGCTATCTTAGTAACGGAGAGCATCAAGTGGAAATTGATGCCGGAAATCTTGCTCCCGGAGTATATATTCTTCAATTAACCACCGGGAATAAGGTTTATACAAGAAAAATCTCTGTGACCCGCTAACTAAAGATTGTGAGGGATACGAACCTCAATGGCGCCAATGCCATACAATGCCATGGGGGCATCGAACCATTCGATGTCCCCTGTTTTTTTCAGATGATCAGAGAGTATGTTTCGCAGGATCCCATTGCCTACCCCATGTATGAATACTACATTCAGGAAGTTATTCCCAATTGCATCATCAAGGCAGCGAATAAAATAGCCCTTCTGAAACTCGAGGATCTCTGTCTTCTGGAGGTTGGACGGATCTTCAATCAATTCATGGATATGGAGATCAACTACTGCCTTCCTTGGCTCAGTTTGATGAGAGAAAATGATTGAGCGTTTCTCCCTGTGAGTTGAATCAGAAGGAGCTGGCATGGACTCACGGATTTCTTTGATCTTTGGGCGGCTCTCTTCCATGTACCTGGTCAATGCTACCACCTTAATGACGATACCCTTCTCATTCAGCAGAGAGGAGTCCCTGTAAGCTCCCTCCTTATGGAATTTTGTTCCATCGATCTGAAAATCGGAATTGAATGGCGGGATGATCTCATCTAACTGCTCTTTATGAAAGAGAAACTGGATGGATCCTTCTGTCCATTGCGATAATGATTCGCGGCTGACAGTCGCCAGAACTTGTCGTGTGCCAGCAAAAAGAGAACCATAATCCACCCCAATATGATTTCGCGGTGCAGGCCGATGAAACAGGTTGTAGATAATATCAAATGAGGTGTTGTTAATAAGGGAAATATCCACCAGTCCGGTAATTAGCCACTTCTGATCATGTGGAACAAAGGCTAAAAAAATATCTTCTGATTTCCGGTTCCTGATTACACCCGGATCCAGGAAATCCGATTCATCCTCATTCTCTCCATTCCCGTTGTCTTCTTCAGGATTCTCCTCCCGGGATGCCATAGCAGGTACCCGAAACTCCTCTTTAAAAAACCGACCACCGGCATCAGAAGGATCAATCTTTATCAGTTCGCTGATCATTGTCGGTATTTCAAATCCATCTTCATCGGCTACCAACACCATTCGGCTACTCAGTATCTTCGAAACTACACCACCTCCAACGGCATCGAGGAACTTCACCTGATCTCCTACTTGTAATTTCATGATTTTATCAATTTGGCAGCAAAGATACAACAATGAAGTGATGTGGTGCAGTGGTGCAGTGGTGCAGTGGTGCGGTGGTGCAGAGGTGCAATAGTGCCGGCGGAATGGGGATAACCTAACACAATTTTATAAAGGAATTCATATAATTAAATTTAATTATGTATTATTGCATCCAATATTAACCAAAAAATGAACACTATGCGGAGATTTACAGCTTTGTTGCTGGGCATTTGCCTGGCGACAACCACAGCCATCGGCGGTGGATATCAGGTGAGCTTGCATAGCATGCGTAACATTGGGATGGGCCTTATCGGGACATCCCTAACCTACGATGCCAGCAGCTACTTTTACAATCCGGGCGCTGCAGCTTTTGTCAAGGACAAGTTCAGCTTTTCGGGTGGAGTCAGCCTCCTGATGGCGCGTACAACGTTTCAGCCAAAAGATGTAATGGGGCAGTACCATATTGAGAGTATTATCAACACTCCTTTATATTTCTATTTTGGATTTAAGCCCTTTGAGGACCTCAGTATCGGACTTGCCGTGAATACACCATACGGAAACAAACTCTCATGGGGTGATGAATGGCAAGGTCGTTACCTGATCCAGGATCTGGCATTTAAAGCCATTACAATTCAGCCTTCATTCTCCTACAAAATCAAAGATGTATTCAGTTTCGGGATGGGTCTTGTGATTGCCATGGGCAATGTGGAACTGAACAAAGCAATCCCCATTGAAGGACAGAATGGTGTGGATGCAAAAACCAACATCAAAGGGAAAGCCACCAATGTTGGATTCAACGGCGGGATCCTGATCCGGCCGGTCAAAGGTCTGAACATTGGGGTGGATTTCCGTTCCAAGATAAACATGAAAGTTGAAGATGCTGATGCAACATTCACTGTTCCTGCATCAATGAGTGGCAACTTCCCCGATCAGAAAGTTTCAACATCACTGCCATTACCTGCCAATCTCGATTTTGGCCTCTCTTACGAGTTCAATGAGAAGTTTTTGATTGGTATAAACCTCTGCTACGTCTTTTGGGGAGCCTATGACACCTTGACCTTTGATTTCAAAACAAAAACTGCCGCTCTCGACGTAACCCATGCTCCTGCCATGTATGAGAACAAGTTGATCCCGCGGATTGGTGCACAGTACAAAATCAGCGACATCGTGACTGTACGGTTGGGTGGTTATTACGATCCCTCCCCAGTTCCCGATGGATTCCTCAATCCACAGACCCCCAGCATGAACCAGATTGGGTTAACAGCTGGTTTATCCGTTTACCCATTCAAAGGATTCAGTATCGACGCTGCATTTTTATATGTGATGGGAATGGAAAGGGAAGGCACCTATTCGCCGGAGAACTTCTCAGGGACATACAAGTCGCAGATTTATATTCCCGGCATTGGTTTATCCTATAGTTTCTAATCATTTAAAATTTGAACGATATGAAAAAATTGTTATATATCTTATTTTCCTTCGTCATTCTTGCCGGTTGCGAACCCAAGATCGACGAGTTGTCACCCAACAGGGGCAGCGCGGACTTCTCCCGCTACGTATCGGTAGGGAACTCATTGGTTGCCGGATATGCCGACGGAGCGCTGTATTATTCAGCTCAAAAGAACTCTTTCCCAGCCTTACTGGCAGGACAATTTCAAATGGCTGGCGGTGGTGCTTTCGTACAACCCGTCGTGAACAGTGAATTTGGTGTTGAATTTCCCGGATCTATGCCGCGACTCAAACTGGGTTACAGCACTAGTTGCACAGGAGTAACATCACTTGGTCCTGTCCCGGATTTCGGCCCCAGAGATCAACCTACACCGGTTGGCTATCAGGTGAATAACCTTGGTATTCCCGGAGCAAAATCATTCCATCTGCTTGTTAAAGGTTATGCACTCCTAAATCCATATTATGGACGTTTTGCCACAGATCCCAACAACATGGTGATCCAGGAGATTCCACCACTCAATCCTACCTTCTTTTCCCTCTGGTTGGGTAATAACGACGTTCTCGGGTATGCTACCTCGGGAGGTGTTGGTGATACTATTACCGGCCTGAAGACTTTTGGGGATGCAATGGGTGCCGTGGTAGGAAGTTGCGTTGGAACCGGGACAAAAGGAGTGATCGCCAACATCCCCGAGATCACCTCTATTCCATTCTTCAACACAATCCCATACAATGGTTTAAACTTACAAACTCAGGAAATTGTGGATCAGGTCAATTTTGCGATGGGTCTATTCGGTCTGCCGTTCACATATCACCTCGGTCAGAATCCTTTTCTTGTCGCGGATCCAACATCACCACATCCACTCTTCAAAGTGCGCCAGATGCAACCCGGAGAACTGGTTCTGCTAACCGTTCCCCGGGATTCCATGCAGTGTTACGGGATGGGGATTATCAGCTCCCTCACTTTAACACCCTGGCCTATTCCAAATCAGTTTGTGTTAACACAGGATGAGATTACCAATATCGAAACCGCAATTGCAGGCTATAACACGGTAATTGCCGGACTGGCTCAGACCCATGGGCTGGCACTTGTTGATATGAATACCAAACTGAAGAATCTAAAGAGTGGTATTCTCTGGGACGGTATCAGGATGAATACCTCGTTTGTCACCGGAGGCGCATTCTCGCTGGATGGAGTTCATCTGACCCAGAGGGGATATGCTGTTGTAGCTAATTATTTCATAGAATCTATCAACGCCGAATTCGGAAGCACCATCCCTATGGTGGATATCACAAAATATCCGGGGGTATTGTTCCCGTAAAACACATACAAATAACAATCATCCGATCGTAGAGACGAGGCATGCCTCGTCTCTACACGGAAACCAGAAACCGAAACATCTTCGAAACTGCAATACCCCGGTGGCTGATGCCATTTTTCAGGTGAGCCGGCATCTCGGCGAAGGTCATAGTATAACCGGTTGGAAGGAATACCGGGTCATACCCGAAGCCGCCATCCCCACTCCTCCCCCTGGTGATCTCCCCCGGAATCCGTCCTTCAAAAAGATGAGCTTCCCCATCCAGGATCAGACAAACGACACAACGGAAACAGGCTTTCCGGTTTTCGACGCCATCCATCTCTTCCAGAATCTTTTGTACATTATCATCATACGAACATCCCTCCCCGGCATAGCGGGCTGAATAAACACCGGGTCTCCCATCCAGGGCATCAATCTCAAGGCCGGTATCATCGGCAAAACAATCGATCCCCGTCTTATCGTAGATAAACAATGCTTTCTGGCGGGCGTTCCCCTCCAACGTATCCTGCGTCTCAGGAATATCTGTATCCAGGTCAACATCCTGAAGACTTATCACCTGATAATCCGTTCCCGCAATTTCCCGGGCCTCAATGAGCTTATGGGCGTTATTTGTGGCAAAGAGTAATTTTCGTTTTTCCATGTTATTGGTCTGACCCCCATCCCCCTAACGGGGGGAGTAAGTCCCCTTGCGATCCCGAGTACTCGGGAGAAGCAGACGTGGATTTAGGGGTGATTAAAGCTTCTTCAATCAGTTTCGTCACAAGTTCGGTGTAACTCCAACCATGTTCCCGGATCATCTTCGGGACAATGCTTGCTTCGGTAAGACCCGGGACAGTATTGACCTCGAGGAAAAAGAACTTCTCCCCGGAGTAAATGTAATCGAAACGTACTAACCCTTTGCAATTGAGCAGATCGTAAAGGTTGGCAGAGATCTGCCGACACTCATTACTAACATCTGGTGACACCGGAGCGGGAACAATCTCATCGGCCATCCCTTTTGTATATTTAGCTTCATAGTCGAAGAATTCTTTCTTTGATACGATTTCGCATACCGGCAACGTCACTGTTTCTCCATTCGTTCTTAGTACACCGCAGGTCAACTCCCGTCCCTGGATAAACTCCTCTGCCAGCACCTCTTCGTCTTCCCGGAAAGCCAGTTCAATGGCAGCCGGAAGTTGTCCGGCCGAGGTCACTTTTGTCATTCCTACACTGGATCCTCCATTGTTTGGTTTGATGAAACACGGGAGAGAAATAGTATCGCTAAGGGCAGAAACAGTTTCCCGCCGGCGTTTGTTGAGAAGGACCGATTGTGGTGTACGTATGCCATGGTGGGCTACGACACTTTTGCAGAAAGCTTTATTGAATGTGAGGGCCGAAGTAATTACATCACTGGAAGTGTAAGGGATGGCAAGCATGTCAAGATATCCCTGTAACTTCCCGTTTTCACCGGGAGTTCCGTGAATGGCATTGAACACAACGTCAAACCGGATATGTGTTCCGGGCAAATGCAACGAGAAATCGTTCTTATCTACAGGGTATTCACTCCCATCTTTGGAATATAACCAGGAGTCGCCCCTGATATCAATTAAAAACGGTTGAAAAAGTTTTCTGTCGATCTGCTGTTCAACCTGCTCCCCACTCAACATGGAGATGGCATACTCTCCGGAATCACCTCCGGCAACGATGGCTATATTGATCATAGGTAGAGAGTCACTTTACCTACAAAATTAACATAAAAAAAGCTCCCCTGAAGCAATTGCAATTTTTCGTATGTTTGCGGTTAGGTTGTGAATACAATAAATTCTACCTTTTCAGGTTATTTTAGGAAAGAACGGAATGGATTTTATCAGGTTCCTTTTTAGCTGGAAATTTGTTAAACAAGTACTGCTTGCCATCGTATTTTCTGCTGCGATTGTTTGGGGAACGCTGATATTCCTTTCAAGCTATACCGATCACAATCAATATATCCCGGTGCCTGATATCAGAGGTAAACAAATTGGAGAGGTGATACAGGGTACGTTTTACACAGATTTCCGATTCATTGTTCTGGACTCTGTATTTGACGCTGAATTGGCTCCGGGAACCATCATATATCAGGATCCATGGGCTGATACCCGGGTCAAGCAAAACCGTCAGATCTATGTAACAATCTCTTCTTCCACTCCGGATAAGGTCTCCATGCCAGACCTGAAATTTCTGACTCTCCGGCAGGCGGAATCAATGCTGGGGAGTTTCGGCCTGAGGGTAGGGAACCTTTTCTACACACCTGCTTTTGATGCCGAAGCGGTGCAACAACAGTTGTTTAACGGTCAGCCAATCGAACCCGGGGAACGGATCTTCAGAGGAAGCGTGATCGACCTGGTTGTTGGGACCGGTGGAGGAAGTTATCAGATCCTCATTGACCCGCCATCTTTGGATACGGCATCTGTGGAGGGGTATGATGTTGGGGATTATATTGATATATAAACAGATGGTGAAATGGTGGATTAACAATGAAATCGTAATTCGTAGTTCAAAAATTAAATCGTAATTCGCAAATCGTAAATCTTACATCTATAATGCGTTTATATTTCAGTATAGTTTTCCTTTTTTGTCTTGCTTCTTCTTTTGCCCAGGAGATGCTCGTCGGGTTGGAATTCAACCCTGTTGTACAGGATAAGTATGAGGAGATGAGCCGGTTCAAAGATATTTCATCCGGTTTGGATACCATACCTATTGTGGTCCCTTTTTTCGATGATTTCAGGGAACCAACAGTTTTTCCCAGTCCAGAACGCTGGATTGACCATTATGCATTTGTGAATTCCGACATTCCTGTCTTTCCAGTCAATCGCGGTGCAGTCACTCTCGATGCTATCAGCGATTCAGGGCAAATGTACCCCAATGCAGTCCCGGGACCAACCACTTTCCTGGCTGATCATCTTACTTCCAGATATATTCGTCTCGACAGTATATTCACACCAGTCTCCAGATCACTCACTCCAGCAGACTCAGTCTATCTTAGTTTCTGGTATCAACCTGAAGGCCGGGGCAAACCACCTCATACTGCTGACTCGCTGAGTCTCCGGTTCCTGGTCAAACCGGCCTGGGATAGCATCTCTCCAACAGATACTACCCATTTTGAGGAGGTATGGCAAGAGATCTGGAGAACTGAGGGAATGTCGCTGGACACCTTTTACATCAACAATAACAATCTCTACTTTGTTCAGGTTATGATCCCGATTGTTGACTCTCAATATTTCAAGAATACGTTTCGGTTTCAATTTTACAACTACGTCAGTTTAGCAAGCTCTTCTGAACCAAGCTGGCAAAGTAATTGTTCTCAATGGAACCTGGATAATATCTACCTTGATATCAACAGGTCAGAGTCAGACACCCTGAAACCTGAGATCACCTTCATCGAACGGCCTCCTTCTATGCTTAAGAATTATGCTTCAATGCCATTTCCACAGTATACCGATAATCCTACCAACGAGATGGCCGACACCCTGGATCTCTTTATGAGCAACAGGGATCTTGAAAATCACAATTCAACATATGGCTACTCTATGAAGGATGTGAACGGTACCTGGCAAAACAACTACTCAGGAGGAGAATATGTGATGAAGCCCTTTTACAGCTTTGGCTATGTAACCTATGCACCGTTTGCCCACCCTCTTGTGCTGCAACTCTTCCCAATCAGTACAGCAGACAGCGCCCTATATCTTATCACACACCAGGTGCAATCGATTGACGGATCCATGCTGGGGGATACTATGCACGCATATCAGCGATTTTATAATTACTATGCCTATGATGATGGCACCCCGGATGCCGGTTATGGACTAACTCCGGCCGGATCGCTGCTTGCCTACCGGTTTAAACTGAACAAGACCCCTGACACACTTCGGGCGATTCAATTCTTTTTCAACCAGACTCTGAGCAAAAACAATGTTCAGCTCTTCTATTTGAGAGTATGGAATGATGCCAATGGAAAACCTGATCAGGTCCTATACGATACCCTGGTTTTTCCAAGGTTTGCCGACAGTCTCAACAAGTTTGTCACGTACCATCTCGATCCGCCGGTACGGGTTTCCAATACCTTTTATGTAGGTTGGGAGCAAACCACAGATGACAACCTCAATCTGGGATATGACCGCTACAACAACAGTCGCGATCAGATTCTTTTTAACGTGTCAGGTGAATGGATCACCAGCGCCTTCAGCGGCTCTCTAATGATACGGCCAATTTTAGGAAAACCCATTCCACTTGGTGTGGCAGAGAATCATAAAGAACCTGTGAAGCTAAAGGTATATCCTAATCCGGCTTCAGGGGAGTTTGTTCAAATCGATTTACCGTCAGAACTGGATAGAACAGATATTTATACTGTTCGCCTTATCAACTTGTTTAGCCAGGAGGTTATACGTGAACCTTTCTCAGGAAGAGTCAATGTCTCCGGGTGTTCTCCGGGGATCTACATCATTACCCTGTCAGGCTCCTCCGGCCAGGTAGTTGCAACCGCAAAAGTGGTCGTCAGGAGGTAAAACTCTCAAAACAGCCAGCTACTGTCATGAATGACCTCAATGAACATACGGAAGAATCGGGCGAGTTATATGAGCATTACCGATTTGTGGTAGATGGTGGCCAGAATCCTCTGCGAATCGATAAATATCTGTTCACCAAACTTGCTGATGCCTCCCGAAACCGAATTCAAAACGCTGCGAAAGCCGGGAATATCCTCGTGAACGACAAGGTGGTAAAGCCAAATCACAAAATCAAACCTCACGATATTATCACGATCGTCCTTGCTTATCCTCCAAGGGATACAGAGATCTATCCTGAAGAAATCCCGGTAAACATTGTATATGAAGACAACGACATTCTTGTTGTCAACAAAGCGGCAGGAATGGTGGTACATCCCGGTCATGGTAATTTCACGGGCACCCTTCTGAACGCATTGGTTTATTATTTTCAGAACTCCCCCGGGAATAAGGCCATTGAAGCCAAACCGTATCTGGCTCACCGGATAGATAAGGATACAACTGGAATCCTGCTGATTGCAAAAAATGAGATAGCTCAATCAAAACTAGCGAAACAGTTCTTCGATCACAGTGTTAACAGGACATACTTAGCCTTGGTATGGGGCGACTTCGGGGATGATGAAGGCACTGTTACAGGGAATATAGGCCGAAGCCCACGCGACCGTACGGTAATGACTGTTTACGACGATGAAGAGGTAGGCCGGCATGCCGTTACACACTACAGGGTAGTTGAACGGTTTGGGTATGTAACCCTGGTGGAATGCCGGCTGGAGACCGGGCGAACTCACCAGATCCGTACCCATTTCAAACATATTGGTCACCCGATTTTCAACGATGCTAAATATGGTGGAGACAAGATCCTGAAAGGGACAACGTTTACGAAATACAAACAATATATCGAAAATTGCTTCGGCTTGATGCCAAGGCAAGCCCTGCATGCCAAATCTCTGGGGTTTATCCATCCTTCAACACGGAAACCTTTGTTCTTTGATTCCGGGTTGCCGGAGGATTTTCAGGCGGTAGTGGAGAAGTGGAGGAAATATTCGGGTTCACCCCTCCCAAACTCCCCTAAAGGGGAGGAATAAGTCCCCTTTAGGGGAGTTAGGGGCGAGTCAGAAGGAAAGGAAGAGGGACGAGGGACGAGGGACGAAGGATGAAACAATCCTGGAACATGCAAGAATGAAAAAGCTGGGGACATATCTAATTTCGGTTTATTTCTGGATCGAGATGTTCGGGAGTTCTGCGATCTTGTTTCCGGTAGCAGTTCTGATCTGGCTGGTTACCATGCCTTTCGATAGCAGACGATATTATTTGCACCAGTTCTCATGCACTTGGTCCAACCTGGCTTTCTGGTTAAACCCGTTATGGCGCTTAACCGTTTCCGGTAAGGATAAGATCGATAAAAAAGGGACTTATGTGATTGTCTCAAACCATCAGTCGGGGGCAGATATCCTGGTACTTTTCACCCTTCGACTGCATTTCAAATGGGTAGCAAAACGAATCCTTTTCTTTACCCCCTTTCTTGGATGGAACATGGCCATGAACCGTTACATTGCACTTCGAAGAGGGAAGAAATCGAGTATGCACCGGATGATGGAGAAGTCAAAGGAAGGATTGTTGCAAGGCAATTCTATGATGATCTTTCCTGAAGGGACCCGGTCTAAGGATGGACAACTGCAACCCTTCAGGAGTGGAGCATTCCACCTGGCTCTAAACGCTCAAATCCCAATTCTGCCAATCGTCATCAAAGGTACATCTAAAGCCATCCGCAAAGGGGGATTCCTGATCTCAAAACAGCATGATCTGAGGGTGGTGATTCTTGATCCGATCCCTTATAACTCGTTCAAAGATATGGAACCGAAACAGCTTGCGGAAATTGTACATAATCGAATTGAGGATGAACTAACCTCAGCCCCAGAAACCCTTTCCTGAAGAAACTACCTCACCCCCGACACCCTTTCCTGAAGGATCAAAATCACCTCACCCCCTAACCCCCTCTCCTGAAGGAGATGGGGGATATTAAAGATGATTGTAAAGCGAATCGCGCTCAATGGGTTCCCGTTTTGCCTCCCGGATGAATTCCTGCATTTCAGAAACAGTAAATACCGGGTTCTGGTCTTCGGCACCAGCCAGGGAGTAAATCTTTGTGGAGTCGTTGATGGTACCATCCATGTCATCCACTCCAAATGAGAGGGAAATGCGGGCGTTTTGTTTCCCGATGGCCGGCCAGTAAGCTTTCAGATGTCGGATGTTATCCAGGTAAATCCGCGATACAGCATAGTTCCGCATATCCTCTGTGATCGCTACTTCTGAAAGCCCTTCCATCTCGTTATTCCAGTTCTTGAACTTCAGAGGGATAAAGGCATTGAACCCATTTGTCAGGTCCTGTAGTTGCCGCAATCTCTCCATATGGTCGATTCGGTGAGTAAAGGTCTCAACGTGACCGTAAAGCATAGTTGCATTTGAGGAGATCCCAAGCTGGTGAGCAGTTTCATGAATTTCCAGCCAGGTGTCAGAAGAGGATTTCATGCCGGCGATATCCCTGCGAATCGTCTCCTCGAAGATCTCAGCTCCCCCTCCCGGGATGGACCCCAGTCCACACTCTTTCAGATAGATCAATCCGTTTTCAAAAGAGAGCTTCGCTTTGGTGATCATGTAGTCTAACTCAACTGCAGAGTAAGCTTTGATATGTAACGTTGGCCTGAGCTCTCTGATTGCTTTCAGAATCTCTCCATAGTAGTACAGATCACGGCCCGGATGTACAGCTCCGGTGATGTGGAGTTCCTGGACGTCGGTTGCCTGGCTATTGACTTTCTGAAGGATCTGCTCCAGTGAAAGCTCCCATTGTTCTTCGCTGAAATGGTGTGAGAAAGAGCAGAAACGACATTTGTTCACACAAATATTTGTAGGCTCAATGTGAAAATTCCGGATGAAAAAAACCTGGTTGCCGTTATGCCGTTGCCTGACGACCTCAGCCACCATACCCAGCCATCCAAGTTCCCCGTGTTCATATAGCCAAAGACCCTCTTCGGGCGTCAATCGGGAGTTTGACATCACTTTACCGACAATGATCCTGGATTCCCGGGAGGAATTTGATGTTAGAAGATGTTCGTTATTCAATGTTGAGTCTTTTTTCAAAGCTTGATGATTCTACCCGTAATAACCTGCTCATCTAAAGAGATTCTAAGCAGGTAAAAGCCACCAGGAAGAGTTGAGGTATCAAGCGTAATCTGATTGGTCCCATTACCTTGTTTGACTACCGTCATGACTGGCCTTCCCCATGAATCCAAAAGGGTGATATAGACAAGATCCTGGTTCAAAAAGATGATGGATTTCAGGTGCAGGATGTCTGATGCCGGGTTCGGATAAATCTTCAATTCGGTGGGACCTATTTCGGCTTCAGGGATATTCAACGAGATTCCGTCAAGTACCATCACACCAGTGTTGTCGGGATCAATCCAATAATCAAGTCGCCTTGATGAATCTGCACCATTCAGGTCCCAGGAATAGCTAAACTTTCCGTAGTAATCAGGTTGATCAAGGAAACTTGAATCACATGAGGCATCTCCACCGGTCAGAGCACCAACGATCCTCCTGGCCGGGTCAAAGAGCGGGGATCCGGAGGAGCCTCCTTCAGTCACCCCGTGACCACTGACGGTTTCTGCCCAAACCATCTCCCAGTGTGTCATCACCGGACCTCCAATCCAGCTTGAAGGAACCAGTGGAGTAATATAGGTTGATATTTTCTTGATATCTCCATCGGGATGATGAATGCCAACCCCATTCGGACTGGAGACATCCGCCCGATTCCAACCGTTGAACCATACATCAAAGGTATCGGGAACTGTTTGGTTTAATAACAGCAACAAGAAATCGGATCCACCAACGAATACATTTCCGCTGGCAGCTTTCACCACAGCTCCTGTCAGGGATCTGAAAACCGGGGCGAAAGGTGGATCCTCACAGGTGGGTGACTGGAATCCGAAATAAAAGATCCATTGGTTGATATCCTGCGGGGTTGCTCCTGTAACACAATGATCTGCTGTTAAGAAATAGGGCGATTTATCCTGCCGTGTATTGTTCAGCAGAGAGCCGGAACACCAGTAGGTGCCTCCATTCTTCTTCACACCGATCCGGGCAATCCCTTTTTGTTGATCCAGCCAGAGATTGCCTTCAGGACAGTGAACATTCACCTCACATGGGCCTGAAGTACCAAATCCAATTCTGTCAACTGCCTCAGGAACACCACGATAGGCATAGGCAATTTCAGATATATGCAGCACCGGAAAACCAGATGTCTGTACAGGCTGGTTATATTCCAGTGTAATTTGATCACCAGGGATCAAAGCGGTAGAGAATAGCTCTGCCGTGTTATTGTTTAATTCCGTAAACGCTCCCAGCACCCTGGATTTATCACGATTGTATATAAAAAGCCGGCCTCCGGCAGGTATCTTAAACCTGTCAAAATAGAGGGTAATAGCTTTGGCCCCGGGGGCCTGAATTGTACAAAGCCAAAGACGATCGCCGGAGGGAAGTTTTTTCAAGGATCCGCAATTCGGGATCCGCGATTCGGGATACGTGATATGGGATGCCGGATGCCGTTGCCGCGTCGCTCCTGCTTCTCCCGAGTACTCGGGATCGCAGCTTCGGCTCCTCGCAATGACATTAGTGCCCATTAACTGCTCACTGCTGGCTGCCAACTGCTCACTGATCCCCACGTCCACTTGCAGGTTGACAGCAAACCGGTATGGGACAGGATGCAGAAGATCCTCTTCGGCCACCGCATCCAAATCGGGAGGCGTCAGAATTAAATCAACGGAAAGAGGTTGACCGGATTTCAGATTAAAACTCCACGGAGTTCCTCCCCGGTTCAACTGCGCGGAAGAAATTACAGGCTCCATGAGACATACCATGAGCATCAACATCCCGGCGAAGACATGTTTCATGCAGATCAGTATATCCCTGGTCTTATTCAATTATTGTAACTTTTTTTACAATCGTTTCTGATTCCCAGGTTATGACCAGATAATAGAGCCCGGGACGAAACCCACTTGTAGAAATCATTGTCCCGTTTCCGCTGGAATATTCAGCATGCAGAGTTTGACCCATAGTGTTAACCATTCGGATCTCCATATCCCCGGTGTGACCTCCTGCGAAGTTCACAAAAACTTTATCCCTGGCAGGATTAGGGAATACTGTAACAGACCTGCTCTCTTTCTCGTCTTCAATCCCTACGTTCCCGCTAATCTCAATATCGTCGATCATGAAGATGAAGATGTCGTTGGAGACACACTGGATCCCTACATAGGCTGCCTGGTTAGCGAATGCGCCAAGGCTGAACGTTTTTTCAGTCCATATCGCGGGAGCCGTTTCAGCCCCTCCATTATTGACAATGATAAAATCGTTGGGGTTGACCCCTGTTGTGGAGACACCTATATTAAACTCTTCCAGACCGTACTCGTCAGAGTAAGATTGCACCCATAAGGAGATGGCTGGATTACTCCCAAACTGCATCTGGGGCGAGATCAGCCATTTGTTATTTGGATTGTTGGGAGGGTAAGAAGAAAAACATGCCCCCAGTTTTGACCCTGAATGAGCTGCCATATTTGTGAGTGGTGGGGTGGTTTGTTCCGGATTAAAACAGATATATGAAAAGGTCTCTCCACTGTGAGGGAAACCGATGTTCTCTATGTTATATGTGTTACCGCCATTTACATCTTCTACTGTCCATGGAGCGAAATTTGTTGTAAAATCAGCCAACCCTTCAAAATCCAGGGTCATATAGGATGGCAATCCTCCCTGTCCCTCCGGTTTTACCTCCAGATCGTCGATCATGAAGATAAAGGCATCATTCGAAACACATTGAATTGCTAAATAAACTTCCTGGTTGTCGTATGCAGAGAGGTCATACGTTTGTTTTGTCCATTGGGTTGGCGCTTCCATGTATATTCCCGGAGAGATAATGGTAAAACTCCCGGGATCGTTTGTGGTGGTAGAGATCCCAACTTTATAGCGTTCCAGCCCAAATTCTTCAGTATATGACTTGACCCAGAAGGAGAACTCACCACCTGTCAGAAGCTGAATCTTAGGGGAGATAAACCAATCGTTATTCGGAGGATTGACTGCAGAGAAACAGGCGCCGAAATGATTTCCCGTATGTGGCTGTATATTCGGGTCAGCATTCATCGGAGGGCTGACCTGGGTCGGATTAAAACAAATAAACGCCATTTGCTCGCCTGAATGCTGGAAGGTGTGATTGGTTATCTGGTAGGTCAGGCTGCCGTCCACATCATCCGCAGTCCAGGAATCGAAGGTTAGAGAGAAAGCCGGGATGCCTTCAAAATCCATCGTGACATCACCTGGCGGAGGTGGGATCTGATTAGGGATGATATTAAATATTGCCCCCTGATTGTCGTTAAAAGTGTTCGTGCCAGGTGTCAGATCGTTTGTGTAAAAATAGCCATCCAGGTAGCCTCCCCATCCCCAGTTGAAGTGCAGGAAATCGGCCCCCTGGTAACCGTCACATACAAAGAAATGGCCGCTCTCGCCATTATCATTTCCATAGTAAATCAATGGACGTCCGTTATCCAGTTCTCCGGCCAACAGCGAGGTCCAGTTGGCGGGGGTGAAGGATGCTTTCCATTTCCAGTTGATCGAGGAGTTGTAATCGAAGTATGTGCTAAAAGCCACATCTATAGCAGAGGCATAGGAGGAGGATATGGCAGGACCAAAATTCATATCCTGAGAAACTCCGCAATCGTATATCAGTTGGGAAACTTGCTGGTTCTGTGAAGTAAGCTCCGTTGGCATGGCACTATACTGATAGGTAGCCGCTGCAAAATTGGCAGATAAATTTCCGTATACAGGATGGAAATAAGAGTGAGAACCAACCCCGTGTAAAGGAGATCCCCAGAACTTAATGATCTGAGCCATGGCTGTGGCACCGCATCCTGTGAGTGCATGGAAACAAGAGTTGACGGCACTGGCATCATCCGGACAATCCTCGTTGTAGAAACACCCCTGATCCCAGGTGGTTTGAACCATTGGCTCAACTCCTGAGAAATGTTTTGTTCTTATGTAGGCCGGGTCGGATAAAATCGCCCATGACTCTTTAATTTCCTGTGATGCCGCAAGATCCTGATCCAACACATACAGGATCTGCTCTTTCATATGGTTCATGAACCATTCAAAGGCTGGTGCCGGTGCTCTGTAAGGAGAGTATTCACCTGAGAAAGCATAGGCCAGAAGAGGTGTAATCCGGTCATCAGCAGAAACAACAATGAATCCGTGCTCAGTATTCACATTGAAGATGTAAAAGAGAAGTTCTCCATTCTCCAACACCTCAAACGGTTCGCTAATAGAAGCATTTACATCCCCTTTTGCTGTCATTGGCAACCGTTCCAGGTATGCGTTCATGGCAACCTTGCGGGCTTGTTGTTGCGGGACCTTCCCGGCCATACATACCAATCCGGCTAAAAGGAAAAGCAGTCCGGCAAAAAGAGATGTTTTTGTTCTCATGGCATTTGCCATTGGGTTGAATATGTAAAATTATCCTTCCGAATCCACGTGAGTGTTAGATGGTAGCTCCAGGCCGTAACCGGATGTTTTATCATCCCATTTTAGTAATAATGCAAAGATGAAACCGATGATGCCAAAGCCAACGAACATAAGCATCGTGGGGGTATAGACAAGGTTTGCACCAGCTTCAATAGCTTCCGAATTAACCCCTGGGTTGGTGACATCGAGGATATAACCTGCAAGAATCGGTATAGCGAAAAGTCCTAGATTCTGCACGGAGAACATCGTACCATAGGCAGTTCCAATCCGGTGTTCGGGAACGATCTTTGCAACGGATGGCCACATGGCAGCGGGCACCAGGGAGAAAGCGATCCCGAGCAGTACCATAAGGACGTAGGGATTGAAGGTGGTAAGGGCAAAGAGTAGGTGGACCATCACCAACATCAGAGAGCCATAAATCATCAATGTGGCGCTTCTCCCTTTTTTATCGACAAACCAACCAAACAGGGGAGTAAAGAGAACTGTCCCGTATGGCAGAAGAGAGGCTATATCTCCACTGGCAGCCCGGGAAATTCCGAATTTATGGTAAAAGAAGTCAGGGGCGTATTTCAGAAAGGGAAAGACCGCAGCATAGAATGTGACACAGAGTAATGTGATAAATATAAACGACCTGTTGGTAAAGAGTTTGCCAAGATCGGAGAGTTTGAATTTCTCCTCAGCATCCATCAGTGAGGCCTGACTTTGAAACTGTCTGTCGATTTTCACATCAAACATGGTGTAGATCAGGAAAGAGAGAAAACCGATAAGGAGAAGCATCACAGCGAACCAGATGGGGAATGTCCAGAAATCGGGCATCACCAGGCGGGGGGACAGATTAAATGCAAGCGCTGTTCCAATACGGGCTATGCCAAGGTTTATAGCAAAAGCCAGGGCGATTTCGTATCCTTTGAACCACTTTACCAGAATCTTGCTTATCACCACAATACTTGTTTCGGCACCCAATCCGAAGATCAGCATACCCAGGGCCATCATCTTGAGACCAGGAGAGTAACCGGTCCAGAAAGAGTTCAGGAAGGCATATCCCAATCCTCCATTATTGAAGTACTCTGTAGCCCCGTAGGCGGTGAAAAATGCACCGATTAACATAAAAACAGCGAAGAGCAGTCCGGTAGGCCGGATACCCATCTTATCCAGGATGATCCCGCCAAGGATGGCCATGAGAAGAAACGTATTTGGGAAAGCATAAAACCCGGCAACAATGCCATAATCCTGTGAGCTGAAGTGGAGGTGCTCCTGCAGGATGGATTTCAGTGGTGAGAGGGCATCATAAAAATAGTAGTTTGCAGCCATCAGAAAACTGACAAGCAGCATCATCGACCAGCGCATCCTGGCTGAATCCCTTAGTGTGGCTTTTAGTTTCTCCATTCGAAGCTCCTTTGGTTTTTATGTTGAAGGTCCCAAATTTACAATAAATTTTGTATGTATATTTGTTTCCATGAAGATCCTGATTGTCTCTGCAACCCATTTTGAGATCAAAAAGCTGATGGAGAGGAATGACCTTGTTGAAGTTATCCCCAACCACCTCTACCGCTTCAGCATGGTTCCGTTGCAGGTGGATTTGCTGAATACAGGAATGGGGATGCTTCAGACAGCATTTTACCTGGGAAAAACAATGCAGGAAAGATCATATGATTTTGCATTAAATGCAGGTATCTGCGGAGCTTATCACCCTGAGATACCCTTGGGGAGTGTTCTTCATATAACGGAAGAGGGACTTCCTGAACCAGGTGTTGAAGAGGAGGGTGCGTTCAGGAGTATTTTCGAGCTTGGGTTGATGCATTCTGATGCATTCCCATTCGAAGGCGGGAAACTGACAAACACGCTTGTTTCAGAATGGGAAGCCATCAACCGGTTACCTAAAGTTACCGGAAATTCTGTCAACACAATGCAAACTGATCCGGGAAAAATAAAGCGACTGACAACCCTTTTTCCAGCAGATGTGGAGACCATGGAGGGAGCCGCATTCCTGTTTGGCTGTCTTGTTGAAAAGATCCCCTGTGCCCAGATCCGAGCAGTATCGAATTATGTGGGTGAGCGGGATAAGACCAAATGGGAGGTCCGGCTTGCGCTAAAAAATCTTGATACAGTGTTGATGGAAGTGTTGGAAGAAATCATAGATTCTGGATCCTAGATCCTGGATCCTGGATGCTGGATGCTAGATGCTGGATGCTGGATAATGACAAGAATGAGCATGAGTGACGAATGACATGAATTACCTTTTACATTTCTGACCTGATAACTGACAACTGACAACTGACTCCATGACCCCATGACCCCATGACCTCATGACCATTAAAACAGATAAAACTAAATACAGTAAATCGTAAATCTCTATGTTTTCTTTAGCCTTTTCTCCCTGTCCGAACGACACATTCATTTTCGCTGCGCTGGTTAATGGCTGGATAGACATGGAGGGGCTCTCCTTTGACTATGAGCTGGCTGATGTGGAAGAGCTGAACATGCTTGCAATTAAGGGAAGAGTTGATATGATCAAAGTCAGCTTCTATGCCTGGCTCGCAATGCGAGACCGGTACGAGCTGCTTGAGAGTGGCAGCGCACTCGGGACAGGGAACGGTCCGTTGCTGATTGCCAGAAAGCGGATACCATTGCATCGCCACACAGGCAATGACACGGTGGCCGTATACCAAATGCCCGATATACGTGTTGCACTACCTGGAGAACACACAACTGCACATCTTTTGTTCAATTTGGCCTTCCCACAGGTTACAACGAAGGAGTTTATGGTTTTCAATGAGATTGAAGATGCTGTCCTTTCAGGAGTTGTAGATGCTGGTGTTATTATTCATGAGAACAGGTTTACATACGAGCAGAGGGGTTTGATCAAACTTTTAGACCTCGGAGAGTTCTGGGAAGAGAGGAGTGCCAGTCCAATCCCGTTAGGTGGCATCATCGCAAAACGGCATCTGGGTGAAGAAACCCTTGGAAAACTCAACCGTATTATGCGCAGAAGTGTGCAGTTTGCTATGAAGAATCCTGACCAGGTGATGGATTTTGTCAAGGCTCATGCCCAGGAGATGAATGAGGATGTGATACGTAAACATATCAATCTCTATGTGAACAGGTTTACACTGGATCTTGGTGATGACGGGAGCAGGGCAATTCAAACGCTGATAGATATCTATGATTGAAAACATCCCCCGAAATACAATTTCAGCGATTTTCAGCCAGGCTCTTCATGAAGGTCTGATCCGTGAGGAAGATACGGCGGTACTCTTTCATGACTTCAATTATCTTGCATCACGCATAGCATATCTAAAATCCTGTTTTCCGTCTGACACTCTTCACGGACTGGCTATTAAATCAAATCCCCTTCTCCGGATACTGGAATTTACGCGGACAATGGGAACATGCGTAGAAGCTGCTACCGTAGGAGAGGTTACTCTGGCTATGAGAACCGGCTACAGCCCCAATCAGGTTATCTTTGATTCCCCTGTCAAAACAGAAGCTGATCTTCGGTTTGCCCTTGAGCTTGGGGTACACATGAACTGCGACAATCTCACAGAATTAAACCGGGTTGACAGTCTTCTTAAAAATATTACTTCCAACTCCACTATAGGTATCCGGATCAATCCCCAGATAGGTGTTGGTGCCATTCTTGAGTCGAGTGTGGCCGGGAAATATTCGAAATTCGGAGTTCCTGTCAATACCATGAGAAGGGAGCTGGAAGATGCTTTTGCTAACTATCCGTGGCTTACAGGCGTCCATCTTCACGTAGGATCACAGGGATGTGCCATGGAGATGCTTGTGAACGGAGTGGGTGTACTTTATGATTTTGTATGTGAAGTAAACCAAAAACGAACAGCGAAGGGCGAACAGCCTGTTGCAATCTTCGACATTGGAGGAGGACTGCCAATTTCCTATTCCTATCAACAGAGACCTCCACGGATGGAGGATTATGTGGCGGCATTGCGGGAAAGGGCCCCGGGATTGTTTGATAGCTCAGGGCACAGGGCACAGGGCACAGGGCTCAGGGCACAGGGCTCAGAGAGTTCTTCACCCCGGCACCACGGCACCATGGCACCACGGCAAAATGGCGAAACCGGAGAGGTATCCTGGAGACTGATCACTGAATTCGGGCGGTGGGTATTCGTAAACAGTGGTTTTACAGTCAGCCGGGTGGAGTATGTGAAAAGGGATCCCGGCATTAACACAGCCATGATCCATGTTGGAGCTGATCTTTTTGTCAGAGAATGTTTGAATCCAACAGACTGGAAGCATGAATACAGTATCCTGGATTCGCAGGGCAAACTTAAGAAGGGTCTTGATGACCAGCCTTATAACATCGCAGGGCCGCTCTGTTTTGCAGGTGATATCCTGGCCAAAGGGATCCCGCTTCCGAAAGTGGAAGAGGGGGACTGGCTTGTGATCCATGATACCGGAGGATATACATTTTCGATGTGGTCTCGCTACAACAGCAGGCAAACACCGAGGATACTCGGCTGGTTTGAGGGGACGTTTTCGGTTTTGAAGGAGAGGGAGAGTCTGGAGGATTTGGTTGGGTTTTGGGAGTGAAGGCATGGAGGCATGGAGGCATGCCTTCTTGCCTCCATGCCTTCATGCCTTTGTACCTTTATTCCTTTTCACTACCTTTACCTCCCAAAATCAAACGCGCATGATCATCGTTACAGGAGCTGCCGGATTTATTGGAAGTTGTTTAGTTGGCAAACTCAATAACCAGGGAATCAAAGAGATTGGGATTGTTGATGATTTTTCCCATCCGGAGAAAGCCCTTAACACCCGGAATAAGGCATTTGAGGTCTCCATCGACCGGAAAGAATTTGCTGACTGGTTCCGCAAAAACAACGGATTAGTTGAGTTCGTCTATCATATTGGTGCACGCACCGATACTACAGAGTTCAACATGTCTGTATTTGATGAACTCAATCTGAACTACTCCAAAGAGATCTGGAAACTTTGCACCGCGTTTAATATTCCACTGGTTTATGCATCCTCTGCTGCCACCTATGGCGATGGATCCCTGGGATATACTGACGATCACAATCTCATCCCAAAACTTCAACCCCTGAATCCTTATGGAGTTTCCAAAAATGAGTTTGACAAATGGGTGTTGAGCCAGGAGAAGACTCCCCCCTATTGGTTTGGGTTGAAATTCTTCAATGTCTTCGGACCCAATGAGTACCACAAAGGGAGAATGGCATCTGTGGTTTTTCATGCTTACAATCAGATACGGGATACTGGATCCGTGAAATTGTTTCGTTCACATAATCCTGATTACCCGGATGGGGAACAGTTGAGAGACTTTATCTATGTCAAAGATGTGGTGGATGTACTGTATTTTCTGATGAATCATCAAACAAATTCCGGAATTTATAACCTAGGTACAGGAAAAGCGCGCACCTTCCTTGATCTGGTCAACAGCGTATTCACTGCTCTGGGTGAAGACCCCTCCATCGAATTCATCGACACACCTATTGATATCCGTGATAAATATCAATACTTCACGGAAGCCGCTATGCAAAAGCTCCACTCCATCGGTTATACCAAACCGTTCACGCCTCTTGAAGATGGCATCCGGGAGTATGTGCAGGAGTATTTAAGAGAGGGGAGCTGTTATTAAGGTAGGGAGGTAGGGAGGTAGGGAGGTAGGGAGGTAGGGAGGTGAAAAGGGTGTGAGGGTATGAGGGTTAGTGGAACTGCCAACTGCAAACTGCCCACTGTCCACTGCCCACTGCCTACTGCCTACTGTTAAACTCGGGCGTGCTCCCGGGGCTTTTTTGTTTATAACAAGGAATAACTTGTAGGAAAATCGCTTGACAGCTTGAATTCCTAAAGGTATTTTTACAGGTTAGAAATGAACTGTATGAAACGATATTGTCTCCTTGTTTTCCTGATTATCCCGGTACTACTTCACTCACAGGGTGTTTCCATCTATGCGGTCTCCCGGCAAACCGGGATTACCTTCAACTCTATCAGTTCCACCGGTACCGCTGTACCCAGTTGGAGAGGTGGCAGCAACCTGGGCGACAACCGTAGTTTTCCGGTCCCCATCGGGTTTTCGTTTTATTACCTTGGAACAAATTATACTACCGTCAATATCTCCCTGAATGGATTCATTGATTTTTCCAGTAACGCCGCTACCGGCATAAACCAGTTTCCTTTCGGATTCGATAACAGCTATTTCACACAACCTGCCCCTAACGGAACACTACTGGCTATTGCTCCCTTCTACGAGGACCTGATGTGTGCAGTAGGATGGTCCCTGTTCTCCAGTGTGAAATATCAAACCAGCGGCAGTGCAGGAAACCGGGTATTTACTGTAGAGTGGATCAACATGACCTATCCGATCATTCCATATACGCAATTGGTAAACTTCCAGGTCAAGCTTTATGAAGCCACCAGCGATATCGAATTTATCTATGGGAATATGGGTGCTTCAGGCATCCCGCTAAGCTATACATGCGGTATAAACGCCGCTTCATTAACTTCACCTCCTGGAAATACTGAATTACTTACACAGCAGACTGCCAATACAAGTTCATTCAGTTACATCCCGCAAAATGCCCTTTCAGTTGTTCCCGCCTCCATGAGCCGGATCCTGTTTCAGGGATGTATACTCCCCGCACCAGCCGGGCCTATTGTCGGACTTTCTGGTGTTTGTGAAGGGAGTGAAGGACTTATCTACAGCATCTCACCACTCCCCAATACAACGCTCTATAACTGGTTACTACCACCCGGGTTTGTATTTGCCGGAGGTGTATTTTCAAACACTATCTACATCAATGCCGGACCAGGAGCCTCATCAGGAAACATCACAGTATTTGGTTCCAATGCATGCGGTATCGGGACATCATCAAGCCTTCCGGTAACTGTACATTCAAAACCCCTCCCAACGATAGCGGGGCCGACAACCGTTTGTGCAGGAAAAAGCGGAAATATCTACACCACCGAAGCCGGGATGAGTAACTATCAATGGGTCGTTTCTACAGGTGGGATTATCCAGTCTGGCTCAGGAACCAACACCGTGTCGGTGAAGTGGGACTCGGTCGGATCCCGGACAATTTCCGTAAACTACTCCAATTCTCCAAATTGTTTTGCCTCGACTCCAACCCTGTATACAGTGAATGTTGTTCCAAAACCTGTCCCTGTCATTTACGGATCCGATTCTGTTTGTGTAAACAGTACCAACACCTACTCAACCGAAGCCGGAATGACCGGATACCAGTGGAGTGTTTCTCCAGGGGGTGTGACAGTATCAGGTGGAACCACCACAAGTAATTATATCACAATCAATTGGAGCATCATCGGGAACCGCTCTGTGAGTGTCAGTTATACCAATGGAAATGGATGTGTTCCCTTAACCCCAACCATCCTTCCTGTCCTTGTCAGTTCAGTCCCGTCACCTCAACTGTTCGGACCATCCACAGCATGTGTTCAGTCGACAAATAATATTTATTCCACTCAGCAGGGAATGGTTAATTATACCTGGGCAGTTTCTGCCGGGGGTACTATTACATCGGCTACAGATTCCAGTGCGATCATTGTTGCCTGGAACACCACCGGGAATAAACATGTAATTGTCAACTACACAACCTCTTCAGGTTGCACAGGCGCTATTCCCGACACACTGCCGGTTCTTGTACAGTCAAGACCCACACCATCCATTACAGGACCTGTTGTAGTGTGTGCCGGTACGGGAGGTCATGTTTATTCCACTCAGCAAGGCAAAACAGGGTATCAATGGTCGTTATCCGGCGGCGGTGTGATTATTTCCGGAAGCGGAACCAATATCATAACCGTGACGTGGGATACGGCAGGTTCGAGGCAGGTTATGGTCAACTACACCGATTCTACAGGATGCAGTGCATTGAATCCCGTCGCTTTACCTGTCACTGTCAACCCTCAACCTATTCCTACGATCTCAGGGCCTGCGACAGTCTGCAAAGGGGTTCCGGGTAATCAGTATTTTACCGAGAGCGGGATGACAAATTATATCTGGAATGTTTCAGCCGGCAACACCATTCAATCGGGAGGGACATCAATTGATAACTTCATCGTGGTAACATGGAATTCCCTGGCTACGCAGTCTGTCACTGTCAACTATACCAACTTCAACGGCTGTACGGCCCAGATGGCCACCTCCTCCCCTGTTGTTGTCAATCCATTGCCAGTTCCCACGATTACCGGTCCTGATACGGTTTGCATCAATTCAACCGGAAACGCATACGGTACAGAAACCGGGATGAGCAGTTATACCTGGTCAGTTTCTGCAGGAGGTGCGATCACTTCCGGTGCTGGCACTCACACCATCACCGTTACATGGAACCAGGTGGGACTTCAATCGGTTTATGTTAACTACAACGACAGCAACAGTTGTGCAGCGGCAGCGCCCACAGTTTACAACGTACTGGTTGAACCCCTGCCTGTACCAGTCATAACAGGACCGGCATCAGCATGCAAGGAATCAACAGGAAATACCTATACCACAGAGGCAGGGATGACAAATTACCAATGGGTGGTCTCTGGTGGAGGGAGTATCACAGCAGGAGGATCTGACTCTGTAAATAGTGTTACTGTGACCTGGAATACGGTAGGAGCACAAACAGTAAGTGTTGGTTATACCAATGCCCTTGGATGTACATCTGCACCTCTCACGGTTTACAGCGTAACAGTTCAACCTCCACCCATACCCACTGTTACCGGCGAGATCACCGCCTGCATCAATGGAGGTGATTATACCTACACTACTGAAACCGGGATGACAGGATACGTATGGACCGCATCTCCTTCGGGCTCAATTACATCTGGGGCAGGAACTTTCCAGGTAGAGGTTACCTGGCTGGGAACAGGATCGCAATGGGTTGGGGTGAATTATATCAATGCAAATGGGTGCAGTGCTCCTCAAGCTACAACACTCACAGTTGATGTTGACGGGGTTCCGGGACAGGCAGGAGCCATAACAGGTTCCGATACAATCTGTGGTATTTCAACAGGTGTATCATACACTACAGCTCCTGTAGCAAATGCCAATGCATACAACTGGACTGTGCCGCCCGGCGCCATAATTACATCCGGTGCAGGTACCATTTCCATTCTTGTCGATTACCCGGTAACAGCTACCAGTGGAAATATTATCGTTACGGCCAGCAATGCTTGTGGCAACGGGGCTCCCTCTCCCTCACTTCCGATCAGCGTTACTCAAATACCAGCCACCCCGGTGATCACCCAGTCGGGGACCGTATTAACCAGTAACATGCCAACCGGAAATCAATGGTTTAAAAACGGCATCCTCATTCCCGGTGCAACAGGATTCAGTTACCTTGTGCTTGCTAACGGAGAATATTGGGACCAGGTCATCATCAACGGATGTGGGTCTGACACGTCAAACCACATCAATGTAGTCATCACTGGATTAGATGATCATACAGGGGCTCTCATCTCTCTCTTCCCAAATCCTAATAACGGGAGGTTCACGCTTGAGTTGAGCGGTGTTAATAAATCTTCGGAGGTATATGTTGAAATTTATACCATGAGAGGAGAATCGATGCTGAAAGAGACATTCATCGGGGAATCCCGGCACGAATTCAACCTCGAAGGAAGCCCATCAGGAATCTATATTCTCCGCGTATTTAGCAACGATATGGCAAAAACTGTCAAGATCATTAAGAACTGAGTTGAAACAACACGCTGTCAGTCAATAGAAGAGCTCCGGAATATTTCAGGGCTCTTTTCTTTATCCAAGGCTTTTTTCTGTTTTTTTTTGCAATTCTGAAATAAAGTTCTATTTTTATAGGCCCGATTCTCCCCGGCCACTGGACATCGGGACCAGCATGCACAGCGCAGTTATTCTTTCTTCCGCCTATCTTTTCCGAACTGGCGATTCTTTCCCTGTACCTGTTTTCTGATATTCTTTATACTGAAATTCAACGAATTAGAATCAATAACAAACACCACGATCATGAAAAAAATTTCCTTCCTTTTAATTGCAATGATAATCTCAGGATTATCCTTCGGACAGTTAACCGGTACGAAAACAATACCGGGAGATTATGCGACTATTGAAGCAGCCATTACTGCCCTGAATACTTCAGGTGTAGGAGCCGGTGGGGTAACGTTCAATGTTGCAGCCGGCCACACAGAGACGTTTTCCGACCCTACGGTGGGCACGATCACCACGAATACCGGCTCAGCAACCAATCCCATTATCTTTCAAAGATCCGGAGCGGGCGCAAATCCACTGATTACAGGAGCTGCACTTGCCTCCTCTTCCACAACCGACGGGATTATTAAAATCGAAGGGACGGATTATGTGACCTTTGACGGGATTGATGTGCAGGAGAATCCCGGAAGTACTTCAAACTTTTATGACTGGGGGTATGCACTCCTGGTGGCCTCATCAACAGACGGCGCCCAACACACTACAATAAGAAATTGTGCAATAACGCTGGATAATAGCAACACCTCTTCGCGAGGGATATACAGCAATAATCATAGCGCAACATCCACTTCTTCCATTACACCAACATCCGCCGATGGAACCGTTTCCTATTCCAGTATAGACAACAACACTATATCGAATGTCTACTACGGGATCTACTTTAGTGGCTATTCCAGCGCTACTTACTATTCACAGGACAACTACATCGGTACCGGTGGTGGAAATTCACTGACAAATTTCGGGGGCGGTTCATCAGCAGTGTATGGAATCTATATGATCTATCAGAACGGAGCCAGGATAGCCAACAATATGATCAATGGCGGAACCGGGTCATCTTCCACAGTCTACGTTATATACAGTGGAACCGGAACCAATTCCAACATCGATATTTACTCCAATACGATCACCCTGGACCGGTCCGGCAACTCTACCACGTATATCATATACAACACAACCGGTGCCAGTGGGACTACCAATACAGTGAACATCTATAACAATATAGTAGAAAACTGTACATTTACCACCGCCACCAGCGCTTCATGGTATGGACTTTATTGTTCGGCATCTGCCGCAACGGTCAACATCTATGGCAACATTATCAGGAACAATACAAAACCCGGTACCGGGATTACATATCTGTTGTATCAGTTTAATACAGCTGCCAGTGGGAATGAAAATGTATACAACAATTCAATTTACGGGAATGCCAATACAGGTACAGGAACCTTGTACTGTCTGTATTCCAGCCCCGTTTCAACAACAAATAAGGAGATCTTCCGGAATTCGGTTTACGATAATTCTACCGGAGGCTCCTCCCTGTATGGATTGTATACATCCACAGGGGCTACGGTAAACATCTACCAAAACAGTATCTATGGTCAGTCCACAACCAGTTCATCGGGGAACAACTATGGAATCTATATCAGTTCAGGAACAACATTAAGTTGTTACAATAACTTTATCTCGGATCTCCAGGCCCCGGCCAGTTCGAACAATCCTGCAATCAGGGGTATCTATGTTTCAAGCGGAACCACTATCGGACTTTATTACAATACCATTTACCTGGATGCGACCAGTACAGGAACAAACTTCGGATCTTGCGCTGTGTATGCCAGTACCTCTCCGGCTCTGGAAATGCGGAACAACATTCTTGCGGATCTATCCACTCCCAACGGCACAGGTCTCTCTGTCGCTTTCAGGAGAAGTTCCACCACTATCGGATCCTATGCAACAACCTCCAACAACAACGATTTCTATGCGGGAACACCAGGTCCTTCAAACCTGATCTTTTATGACGGAACCAACGCTTTTCAGACTATTCTTGATTACCAGACATTTGTATCCCCAATCGATGCAGCATCTTTTACCAGTTTGCCACCATTTATGAATGTGGCATTCACACCCTATGATCTGCATATTCAAACAGGCGTATCTACCAAGTGTGAAAGCGGCGGAAGTACCGTTTCCACTCCCAATATTACGATTGACTATGACGGCCAGGCCAGATATCCCAATCCCGGATATCCTGACGACCCAAGTTATCCGGCCTCAGCTCCCGACGTAGGCGCTGATGAGTTTGCAGGAATACCTTCGTTCAGTTGTGCAACTCCTGTTCCGGGAAACACCATGTCGACAGCAAATAACCTCTGTCTGGGACAGGAAATTACACTTTCTCTTGAAAATGCTGTTCCCGGGACCGGTGTCTCCTACCAGTGGCAGAGTTCACCCGATGGTGTTACTTACTCTGACATCACCGGTGAAACCTCTCTTGTCTACACTACAACACCTGCTGAGTCCCTTTATTATCAATGTATTGTGACCTGCCAGAACGGACCGGAATCAGCCACATCCACACCAATCCAGGTTGACTTCCTGAACAGCATTCTCACAACCACTCCAGGTAACCGTTGCGGGACCGGAACTGTAGATCTCTATGCAACCGGCAGCACAGGGACCACATTGAACTGGTATGATGCCCTGACGGGTGGCGCCTGGGCAGGGACAGGTTCCCCGTTTACAACTCCCGTTATTTCCTCCACAACAAACTACTATGTGGGGGCAGAAGGCATTTCAGCTGGAAATGCAGCGGTTGGAGCTGGTGCAACTACTTCTTCTACTTACTCTAACCCCTTTTACTCTTTATGGAGCAACTTACATACACAACATTTGATTACCGCTGCCGAATTAACAGCTGCTGGTATCAGTGCAGGGGATCTGACTTCAGTAGCTCTCGATGTAACGAATGCCGGTACACTTCCAATGATCGACTTGTCGGTAAAAATTGGGGCTACTACCGAAACAAGTCTGACAGCTTTTCTCTCTCCTCTTTTTACTGAAGTTTACACAAATGCATCTTACATGCCAACACTTGGGTTAAATGTACTGCTTTTCTCTACACCGTTTAACTGGGATGGGACATCAAGTATTGTCCTGGAGTTTTGCCATGGGAATGGTTCCTCTACTGCAACAATGAGCAGAACCGTCAAAGCAGACGCTACCGCCTACGCTTCTTCAATAAGAGCATATAGAACTTCGGCGACGTCTGGAGCTACAATTTGTGCTGATGTTACTACAAATCTATTGACCTATACAACAAGACCACAATTTACCTTTGGAGGCCAGGTTGCCTGTTCAAGCCCTCGTAGCATGGTAGTAGCCACCGTAACGGCTCCTCCGGCTTTAACAATTACTCCTGATCAGACTGTCTGCAACAACAGTGTGGGCATGTTGGAAGTCACCTCCACACTGGCTGATTACGACACCTACGTTTGGACACCTGTGACGAATCTCTTTACTGATGCCGCATGTACGGTTCCTTATGTGGCAGGCACGAGTGCAACTACCGTTTATGCTAAAACATCCACACCAGGGAGTACTATCTATACTTGTCTTGGAACCAACGCTACAACATTATGTGCCAATACGGCCACATCGGAAGTTACAACTTTACCGGGAACAGTTGTTATTGAATCTACCCCGGTATCTATTTGTATAACAGGAACTCCTACACTTGATGCCACTCCTGCCACAGGGTATGGAACTGCGACCCTGCAATGGCAGGATTCCCCTGATGGGATTGCCTTTACTGATATTCCGGGAGCCAATTCCGCCTCCTATACACCTGCAGCGCCGGTAACGACAACGACCTATTATAAAATACAGGTCTATGTTGGAGCAGTTCTCTGTACCGAATCCAATGTTGTTACACTGATCGTAAACGATCCTCAGCTTACAGGGACAACACCGGGGAGTCGTTGCGGAATTGGGACTGTTACTTTAGGAGCTACCGGGACTGGAGGGACACTTACCTGGTATGATATGCCTGCAGGAGGCACTGTTGTTGGCACAGGACCTTCATTTACTACTCCTGTTATCAGCAATACAACAACCTATTATGTTCAGAATGAAAGTGCCGGAACTGTCAATGAGATCGGTGGAAGAACCGACGTTGTGACAACTACCGGATTTCTCACAACCCCAAACTGGGGAGTAAGATTTGACGCTACTGTGGGTTTCACCTTGAATTCAACAACCATCTATCCTGTTGGTTCAGGAACTGTAACAATTGCTTTGTTAGACGATGCCAATACTGAGATCGCTTCAACTGCAGCGATGCCTGTTTCCGGAACAGGTGCAGCAACTCCTAATGTCGTTACTCTGGGATTCAATGTTCCCATTGGGACTGATTATAAGTTAGTTTTAAAAGACTACTCAGGGATTACATCATTATTGAGGGAATCCTCAGGGAATTCATTTCCATACCCGTCACCTTCAGGGGCAATCAGTGTTACAAGTGGCTGGACCGGATCATCTTCTTCCAGTTATTACTGGTTCTATAGTCTGGATATTTCCATTGGCTGTTCCTCCCCTCGTATTGGAGTAACCGCAACTGTCACACCAGCTCCTGATTTAACTATTTCAGTCGGTCAGACTGTTTGCAACAACTCTCCGGCAATGATCACTGTTACTTCAACGATTGCTGATTTTGACACCTATGTATGGACCCCGGCCACCAACATGTTCACGGATGCCGCATGTACCATCCCCTATGTCGCAGGAGCCAGCGCCACTACGGTCTATGCAAAATCAACCACAGGCAGTGTTACCGACTATACGTGTACCGCAGAGAATTTAACCTCTATGTGTGTCAATGTTGCCACCTCAGAGGTAACTATCTTACCTGCCAGCCCGCCCATAACTGCTGATCCTGCTGCCATTTGTGTGACCGGATCCACAACGTTAACCCCCAATCCGTCTACAGGATATGGAACCGCTACATTCCAGTGGCAGGATTCTCCGGATGGCATTACCTACACGGATATTCCCGGAGCCACTGCAATCTCTTATACAACACCCACTCTGACTTCCACAACCTACTATAAACTAATCATCAGTTTGCTTGGTGTACCATGTACCGAATCCCTAGGTATTGCGCAGGTGGATGATCCCCAGGTAACCAATACCGTTCCCGGTAGCCGTTGCGGTACGGGAACTGTTACCCTGATTGGATTTACCGGAGCGGGTTATCAGCTCGATTGGTATGATGCTCCAACAGGTGGGAACTTCCTGGGAACCGGCTTCTTCTTTACAACACCAGTCATCTCTGCAACAACTGATTTTTATGTTTCTGCAAGTTCAGGTGGTTCATCAACTTATTTTGTGGGTCCTTCAGATCCAGCTTCCGTCGGAACAACATCAAGCTCTACACTTACTAATCATTTTATGATATTTGATATTACAGCAGGAGGCTTGATACTCAATTCGGTTGATATATTTCCAACTGCTACTCTGGGAAGTAGTTATACTATTATAATTCAAGATGCTGCTCTGAACGAAATATACAATTCGGGTCCTTTTGTCAATACAGTGACAGGAGGCGCCACCGCTCAAACAGTGACTATTGACGCCACAATTCCTCAAGGAACAGGCTACAGAATGGGTGTGTCAGTAAATGCAGGAATGACTAGAAATACTGCCGGAGCCGCATACCCATACTCTGTACCCGGCGTTGTAAGTATTACAGGAAATACATTTAGTACAGCCTATTACTACTATTTCTACAATTGGGAACTCTCTACTGGTTGCGCTTCGGCAAGAACTGCGGTAACAGCTACTGTAAATCCCGCTCCACCAGTCATGGCCACAGCGGCTCCTACTACCATTTGTGAGGGAGAGAGCAGTACCCTGAGCGCCAGCAGCAGCAACGATCCTAATTATACGTATACCTGGACACCAACAACGACACCTCCCACAGGCGCATCCGTGATGGCCTATCCACCGGTCACAACCACGTATACCGTTCAGGCAAATGACAATACCGCGGGTCCCTATGCCGGATGCCAGGCTTTTGCCGATGTACTGGTTACGGTCAATCCGATGCCAGGTGCAATCACGATCACCCCGCCCGGTGCAGGGATCAATCCTGGCGATATCCAGGAGTTAACGGCCAGCGGGGGACTTGTACAACCTGTTTCTATCCTCAGTGAGAATTTCAATTCCGGAGCTCCCGGGTGGACATTTGAGAATGGAGCCACATCCCCGCCTGCAGGTGACTGGTATTACCAACCTGTACCTTATTCGGGAGGCTGTTGCAGCTTTACCAATTTCACCACCACTGACGGAGGCAGTTTTGCCTACGCCGATTCGGATGCCGGAGGTTCAGGAACCACCAACGATACAAAACTGATTTCACCATCATTCAGCACTATGGGGTACTCAGCGGCAACACTGACTTTTGAGAATCTGTATTACCAGATTGGATCAGATATTACAGTCGCATTGGAAATCTCCACTGATGGGGGAACGACCTGGACTATTCTCAGAGATTATTTAGCGCTTGGTAGCCAGGGGACAACAACTTCCGGTGCACAGGCAACTACCCTTGCAACGGTTGATCTTGCTGCCTATCTGAACCAGGCTGATGTTAGAATCAGGTACAACTACTCAAGTGGCTGGGGATATTACTGGCTCATAGATGATGTTCAGGTTACCGGAACCCCTGTTGCAGCTTTCACATGGGCGCCATTCACGGACCTCTATTCAGATCCGGCAGCCACTGTTCCTTATACAGGTACTGTAAACCCAACTGTCTACTCCAAACCATCGATGGCAAGAACCTATATCGTAACCGCTTCTTCCCCTTCACTGTGCACCACTTCAAACAGCGTGACGGTAAGCCTGCTCCCTGTACCTACAATCACCGGTGCGGGAACCGTTTGTTCCGGAACCAGGGGTGAGATCTATACAACCGAAACAGGAATGACAAATTATACCTGGACGGTTTCAGCAGATGGCACCATAGTCAGTGGCGGAGGCACCTCGGATAATACAGTAACCATAGACTGGATGATTGCCGGAACGCAAACTATCACGGTGAATTACACAGACAGTTACGGGTACCAGGCAGCAGTTCCAACAGCTATGAATGTAACGGTTAATCCGGTGCCGGATGCCGTTGCAGGTGCCGACCGGACCATCTGCGCAGGTCAAAACACAATTCTTGGCGCAGCGGCAGTAGCGGGTAATACCTATAGCTGGACCTCTGTTCCCGCCGGGTTTACATCATCCACTGCTGATCCGTCGGTTTCTCCGCTTGTAACAACTACTTACACTCTAATAGAGACCATTACTGCTACCGGATGCATGAACAGTCACAGTGTGATTGTGACTGTCAACCCGATCCCAGCGGCAGTTGCAGGAGCCGACAGGGCCATTTGCTTAGGTGAAAACACACGCATCGGAGCAACTGCTGTTGCGGGTAATACCTATAGCTGGACCTCCGTCCCGGCTGGTTATACTTCAGCTCTGGCAAATCCGCTGGTCCATCCTCTCGTAACCACCACGTATACCCTTGTTGAGACCATAACAGCTACAGGATGTACGAACACTCATAGTGTGATTGTAACAGTCAACCCATTACCTGATGCAAATGCCGGCGCAAACCGGGGAATCTGTCTTGGTGAAAGCACTCAGATCGGAGCAGCACCAGTCCCGGGTAGCACCTATAGCTGGAGCTCTCTGCCACCTGGATTCTCTTCTACTGAAGCCAACCCAACTGTAACTCCTTTGACAACATCAATCTATACGCTAGTCGAGATTATTACAGCTACCGGTTGTCTTAACAGCAATGGTGTCTTTGTGACGGTGAATCCGTTACCAGCTGCAGCAGGATCAATTACCGGTTCAGGCACCGTTACGCAAGGCCAGACAGGCGTTGCATACAGTGTTGCTGCCATCGCTAACGCAACAGGCTATACCTGGACTCTGCCAACAGGAGCAACGATCACATCTGGTGACAATACAAGCAGTATCGTTGTCGACTTCTCGGCATCGGCCTCCTCCGGTGTGATGAGTGTATACGGTTCGAATGCATGCGGGGATGGCACGCAATCGCCTGATTTCACAATCACCGTGACCTCTTCTGTCCCAACAACACTAACTGTGGGTAATGAGATTGTTCATGTTGGTGAAACCAAATGCTACAATGCCCTCGAGACAATCACTGTGGCAGGAAGCGGCACCACATTTGTCGTGGAACCCGGAGGTGACGCTACCTTTATAGCAGGTCAGAAAATCCTGTTCCTGCCAGGCACCACAGTACAATCAGGAGGACATATGTGGGCTTATATCACTACCACAGGGGTCTACTGCGGGATACTTGCTCCTTCCATTGTCTCAGTTGCAACGGAAGAGTTCACCCCTCCATACTCAGATAAGAGCTTCTTCAAAGTCTATCCGAACCCTACCAGCGGAAAGTTCACCATGGAGTTGACCGGAGTCGACGAAGAATCGGAGGTCTTTGTTGAGATCTATACAATGCGTGGAGAATCAATGCACAAAGTGAAACTGATTGGTGAAACCAGTCATGAATTTACGCTGGAAGGCAATCCTCCGGGCATTTATATCCTGCGGATCCTGAACAAGGATATGGCAGGGACTGCCAAGATCATCAAGCGATAAACGGCAGCGAGATTTCAACCTGCCAACGCAAGAGCCCCGGGAGAAATTCCGGGGCTCTTTTTGCTGAAATTCTATTCCAACTGTTTCAATGCGGCAGATTTGACGTAATAGCTGCCCGAAATCACAATCCTGGCATCCGGAGGAATAGTATCAAGTGGTGTAACCTGGATGTAATCATCTTCGCTAAAACCGGTTCTTACTACCATCCGTTGAAATGTTATCAGCGAATCCATCTCCGGAGAGCGGGTATAATAAATATAGGTATTTGACAAACCCTCTCCGATAACCGCCTCTTCGGGAAGGGCGTCCATCTCCTGTTCATCGGTATGGATCTCGGCTGAGCAGAACATTCCCGGCAGAATATACTGAGAGATATTGGGAAAATCGGCAACGACTTTCACAGTACGGGCATCCTCTTCCACGGTTCTGCCTATGCTTATCACAGTGGATTCATAGATATCCTGATCCAGGTTAGCGAGTGTGAATGTTACACGCTGACCAATCCTGATATAGGGAACATCTTTTTCAAATACCCGTAACTCGAGAAGGAGATTGCTCTTATCGATGATCTGGAACATCGTTTCGTTGGGTTCTACATATTGACCGATCGTGATCTCCATCTCCTCCACAGTTCCTGCAATCGGTGAAACGATTCCTGCTACCGGCTGGATCTTTCCACGATCCAGAGCCTCCAGGGGGATGTTAAACATCGCCATCTGCATCCTCAGGGACTGGTATTGGGCCTCCAGATCAGTAAGGTTCTTTCTTGCCTCCTGTAACCGTTTGTCAGCATTGATCTTCTCTTCATTGAGCAGTTCCTGCCGTTCATACTCACTCCGCTGAAATTCCAGGAGGCCTCTCACAGAGATATACCTCTGCTGCACCTCTATGATCTCAGGAGAGGTGATTGTGGCAAGAAGCTTGCCTTTGGAAACCCTGTCACCAACACTGACAAAGATTGACTCAACTGTACCATTGATCATGGTCCCGACAGATGCGTTCTTCTGCCACCTGAGAATCAGTTTGCCCTTGGCTTTAATATCTCTGGAGAGCACCCTCCTGGTCAACTTCCCAAAGGTTATTTTACCGATCTCAATCTGCTCCTGATTCAGGACAACCAACCCTGGATCAATAGTGCCTTCCTGACCTTTATCTTCTTCTGAAGGTAGGGAGTGACTACAACCTGCCATGAACAGGCAAATAACTATTCCTGCTAGTGTTCTCATGATCATATTTTTCCCAGTAACCTGTAAATCCGGATCACTGTTTGATTGTAACTGTTTAATGCATCGAGATACTCAATCTGAAGTGAAAAAGCTTCATTCAGGGTGAAAATATACTGAAAGAGGTTGATCTCTCCTGCCCTGTAGCTTTTTTCAGCTGATGAGATCATTGATAAGGAGAGGGCCAATCCCTTTTCATCAAAATACGACAGGGTGAATTCCGCCTTCTCCAGATCCTTCCGGTAACGGAACCACCTGCTGTTAAGATGATGTAACCCGTTCTCAATCTCATTGTAGGCGATATCCCGTCTGATCTTTGCCGATTTGATTTTTCCCATAGGAACCCAGAACCAGACAGGAAGCGAAATTCCGTATGTCCATCCGGTAAATGGCTCTACCCTATCAAGGCTCTGGGTAAACCATCCTATATTGAATGAGGGCGCCAGCTTCCAGCTCTCCTTTCTAAGATTCGCCTTTTCATACTTTAACGACGATTCAAGGAAATCCATAGTAAGGTTATCTTCCATACCATTTGAAGGAAGTGTGGGTACTTCCATCCGTTCCGGGAAATTAGCCGGAGCCACATAATTGGTATCAGAATGGATCATGGTCTTTAGTTCGTTCAGGGTTGATTCCATATCGGAACGCAGGGACCGGACATCCAGTTCGGTCTTTGCTTTTCTCGACTCACTGATCAGAACGTCAAGCTGGTTCACATCACCGGCTGAAAACTGCTTCGATGTGGCATTGTAAAAAATTCCAAAGATACTGTCCTGCTTCTCTTTCAGCCGGAGCTTGACTGATGAGATCCACCACTCCATGTAAACCGATTTTACCTCCGAAAGAAGCTCCACCTTTTTCAGATCAGACAGAAGCGATGTAGCTTCTGTTTTAGCTTTCTGTGCAACCACCTTCTCCACATATACCATCGGGAAGTCGAAATCCTGACTTATTACCACTTTGTAGTCTTTCAGCCTGGAGTTGATCTCCCCTGTTTCAATCCCAACAGTTGGTCCCGCCAGATCAAACTCAGCCATGATCAGACTTTTTTCAGCTTTTTTCTCCAGCTCAAAGTTTTTGAGCTCAATGGTATTTTCCAGTGCAATGTTTACTGCCTCAGGCATAGTCAGTACCATTGGTTCATTGCTGTTCTGTCCGTTCATTGCAACAGGTAAAAGGAACAGGATCAGCAGGGTTGCTACCGGAGGCAGATTATTCTTTGATCTGACCCACAACCGCCGGAGGGCACACTGAAATCCCTCCTGAAATGTATAATACAATACCGGTAGGACCACAAGAGTCAGTATTGAGGCTGTCAGGATCCCCCCGATCACCACCGTTGCCAGTGGTTTCTGAACTTCTGCTCCGGCTGCAGTACTGAGTGCCATAGGAACGAAGCCAAATGCAGCTACAAGGGAGGTCATGATAACAGGACGAAGCCGGTCTGATGTGCCCTGCTTTATCCTCTCCCAGATATCCGAAACACCCTCCTTCTCAAGCTGGTTGTAGTGAGAGATCAGCACAATCCCGTTCAATACGGCAATCCCAAAGAGGGCAATAAATCCCACTCCGGCTGAGATACTGAAGGGCATCCCACGGATCATTAAGGCCCAGATACCACCCACGGCAGCAAGGGGAATAGCGGTAAATACCATAACAGATTGTTTAAATGAGTTAAACGCAAAGAATAACATGATAAAGATCGCGGCCAGAGCCACGGGGACAGCAATTGAAGAGGTTCGTTTGGCAGTCTTCAGGTTCTCAAATTGCCCACCATAGGTGAAATAGTAACCAGCCGGCAGAATCATCTGCCGTGTTAGTTCCGCGTCCACCTCATCAATGAATGATTCAACATCCCGGTTCCTGATATTGATGCCAATGGTAGCACGTCGTTTTGTCTCTTCCCGGGAAATCAGCATCGGGCCACTCACTTCTCTGATGTCTGCCACCTGGCTGAGCAGTATCAGCTCTTCATCCGGGCGGTTTACACGCAGGTTCCGGAGAGCATCCACATTTTTCCGGTACTTCTCGTCCAGCCTTACAACCAGGTCAAACCGACGCTCCCCTTCAAAAACAAGTCCGGCTGCCTGGCCTGCAAATGCTGTCCGGATAATAGAGTTAATCTCATTAATACTCAATCCGTACTGAGCAACCTTCTCACGATTGAAGGTGACCACCAACTGTGGCAGCCCAACAATCTGGTCTACTTTAACATCACCTGCTCCCGGGATTTTACTGATGATAGAGGCAGCTTTGTTTGCCTGGTCAAATAATATATCTAGTTCCTCTCCAAATATTTTCACAGCAACATCTGTCTTCACCCCTGTCATCAGTTCATTAAACCTCAGCTGAATTGGTTGTGAGAAATCAAAACTGGCTCCGGGAATAACGTCCAGTGCGGTTTTCATTTTCTCAACCATCTCTTCCCGGGTTGCAGCACTGACCCACTCCTTCTTAGGCTTCATGGTAATCATGACATCTGCATCTTCAATCGCCATGGGGTCGGTTGGCACTTCAGCCGAGCCGATCTTTGAGACCACATCAATCACTTCCGGAAACCGTTCAATAAGGATCTTCTCTGCCTGCGTAGTTGTTACAATGCTCTGGGAAAGTGATGATCCGGGAGGAAGAGTCATCTGGCAGGCGAGGTCTCCCTCTTCAAGGGTAGGAAGGAACTCCCCTCCCATCCGGGAGAAATTCCAAAGGCTGATCAGGACAATGAGTGAAACCCCTGCAATGACCAGCACCGGCAGTCGCAAGGCTATGCTAAGGGTACGATCATGCCACCGGTGGAGGTGGTCCATGAGCTTCGCAGAGATATTCTTCTTAAAGTGGACATTTTTCCTCAAAAAAATGGAGGCCACCATCGGGACGTAGGTAAACGAAAGGATCAGTGCGCCAATCAGTGCGAAACTGACAGTCTGCGCCATCGGTTTGAACATTTTTCCCTCTATTCCCGTGAAGGCGAATATAGGGACGTAAACGATCAGAATGATCAACACTCCAAAGACTGCTGAATGGCTGACCCTGCTGGTGGCTTTGAAAACCGTTTCATCCATCTTCGGTTGATCGAGCCGCTGCATGTTGAAATGTTTCTGCAACTGGTGCATGATCCCTTCTACAACGATCACTGTTCCATCCACAATCAATCCGAAGTCGATAGCTCCCATGCTCATCAGGTTGGCTGATACGTTGAACACCTTCATCATGGCAATTGCAAAGAGCATTGACAGTGGGATGACAGATGCCACGATCAACCCGGAACGCATATTTCCGAGCAGGAGAACCAGAACAAAAATGACGATCAGACCCCCCTCTATGAGGTTAGTCGTGACGGTGCGGATGGTTTTCCCGATTAATAATGATCTGTCAAGATAGGGCTTGATCTCTAGTCCGGCAGGTAGTATCTTTTCAATTTTCCGAATCCGTTCCTTCACCAGGTTAGTCACTTCAGCGCTGTTGGCCCCCTTCAGCATCAATGTGATCCCACCAACCGCTTCGCCTTTCCCATTTTTGGTCATCGCTCCGAAACGGGGAGGGGATCCGATTTTTACCTTCGCTACATCCCTGATAGTAATCGGGAGCCCGTTTACCGTTTTGACTACGATCTTCTCAATATCCCCGATATCTCTCACAACCCCTTCAGTGCGAATATAATAGGCCTCCTGCCGTTTCTCGATGTAGCTTCCACCGGAGTTCTGATTATTATTTTCAAGGGCATCAAAGATCTCGGGGATTGTAATGTTCATCCCAACCAGGTGCCTGGGATCAATAGCAACCTCATATTGTTTCAGCAATCCTCCAAACGAACTGATCTCTACAATACCAGGAATACCAGCCAGTTGTCGTTTTACTATCCAGTCCTGAATTGTCCTGAGGTCATAGAGGGTGTATTGATCCTCGAAACCAGGTTTAGGCTCCAGCACATACTGATAGATCTCTCCCAGGCCCGTTGTCACGGGCATCATTTCCGGAACACCGTAATCAGCAGGAATCTGCTGAGCAGCCAGGGCAATCTGCTCTGAAACAATCTGCCTTGCATTCATGACACTTACATGATCTTTAAAGACAATGGTAACTACGGAAAGTCCGAATCTCGAAAGGGATCGGATTTCGGTTACATCCTGGATATTGGCCATTGCGGCTTCCACAGGGAATGTGATGAACTGTTCCACCTCCTGGGGTGCGAGAGATGGTGAAATCGTGATCACCTGTACCTGATTGTTGGTTATATCCGGAACAGCATCAATGGGGAGCCCGATAAAACTATAGAACCCCCAGACAATCAGCGCAATTGTCAACAGGCCGATAACCAGTTTATTCTTAATGGAAAAGATGATGATTTTGTCAAGCATACCGTTGAAAAAACGAATTTATGTCAAAAATAGGGAAAATTCTGCAATGAAAATGGGATTAAGGAATCAGGGCATGGAGGCATGAAGGTCTCTCCGACTCCTCTGTGCCTCCTCCGTGATCTCAGTGGTAAAAACGAATAGTTCAACTATTATCAATAAATTTACAGTCTGAAGCTGACATCCTCAATCTTGAAACATTCTCCCCTATATTTCTTGTTTTCCCTTGGACTTGCTCTCTCCTTACAGGGCCAATACTATTCCACAGGCCAGGATCCGGCTTCAGTCAGATGGAGCCAGATAAGGACCGATTCATTCAGGATTGTCTTCCCGGAAAGCTTTATCAGCAACAGCCAGCATCTTGCCAACATCCTGTCGCTGACTACCAAATACGAAACGAAGTCACTCCAGTCAAAAGTTCCCCGGATGCCGTTTCTACTGCATACCAGTTCTACTATTTCAAATGGTGTGACAGTCTGGGCTCCGCGGCGCATCGAGTTGTATACCTGTCCTCCCCAGGATATCTACGCCGAAGAGTGGCTCGAACAGTTGGCGCTGCACGAATACCGGCATGCGGTACAGACCAGCAAGATGAACCAGGGCTTCACAAAAGTGCTCTACTACATCTTTGGTGAGCAGGCAACCGGCGCTGTCCTGGGACTCTATATCCCATCATGGTTCCTCGAGGGGGATGCTGCAGTAACCGAAACAGCTCTCTCCAATACGGGGCGAGGCCGTGTGGCTTCGTTTGCTGCTCCCCTTCGGGCACAGTTCCTCCAGAAAGGGATCTACTCCTACGACCTGGCTACAATGGGTTCTTTTAAAACCTTCACCCCTGATGCCTATGTCCTTGGATACCATCTGGTTGCCAGATCGAGAGAGAAATATGGCTATGAACTCTGGGACCATTCCCTGGATAAAGTGGCTAAACTCCCCTTCATGGTGGTGCCCTTCAATGCCGGCATCAAACAGAAGACGGGTTTATGGAAAACCGGTCTCTACCGGAAGATGATGGAGGAGCTTCTTATTGATTGGCTGCGGCAGGAAGATGACTCATGGCAATCATCCTATCGTCGGGTTACCGAACCTGACCGATCCGACTACACCACATGGGACCGGCCTCAATACGCCAACGACTCGATCCTGATCGCGGCCCGGTGGAGCAATGAGGGGGTGCCAAAACTTATGCTGCTGAACCAATCGGGGCAATCACTGAAGCTGACCAGGCTTGGGGCTTATCAACCCGGTAGTCTCTCGGTTGAAGGAGATGTGGTGGTATGGACAGAGTACCGGCCGGATATCCGGTGGGAGAACAGGAGTTATTCGGTGATCAGGAAATACGCACCCCTAAATCCCAGTTTGCTTCGCATTGCTCGCAAGGGGACTTACTCCCCCTTTAGGGGGTTGGGGGGTAAGTCGGGGTGCAGGGATCTAACCCGCAAATCCCGCTATTTCTCTCCTGCCCTTTCCTCTGACGGAAGCCGGATTCTGGCGGTGAGGATCACTGAAGAGAATCAATCATTTATTGACATTCTGAACATCGAAAACGGGGAGGTTCTGATCTCCATTCCGGCACCGCTTAACGGATTATTCCTCCAACCGGCCTGGGCGACAGATGGCGGCAAGATTGCTTCAATCCTGCTAACACAGGAGGGAAAATCACTCCAGGTAATTGATGTATCAGGTGACTCCAGAACCACCTATTTAAATCCTGCATTCACCGAGATCTCCGGCCCTCTCCTCTTTTTCAGGAATTACCTGCTTTTCATGGCCGACTATACAGGCATCGAAAACATCTTTGCCATCGACACCCTGACCCGGCAACTCTACCAGGTTACGTCAGCGCGTTTTCAGGCTGTCAACCCTTCCATCTCTCCTGACGGGAACACGCTAACCTATTCCGATTATTGTGCCGACGGGATGATGGTGGTGACCCGCGAATCGGACCCTTCACGATGGATTAAACTGGATTCGGTTCCCGAATTCACCTTTGAGCTGGCAGAGGCGATGGCGAGGCAGGAGGGGGTGAATGTTCAGGATAGCGTTAGAAAGATGTACGAAGTTCGAAGTACGAAGTACGAAAGCAAGTTCGAAGTTGGAAGTACGAAGTACGATTCATCATTCACC
>CALCGJ010000057.1 GCA_937900965.1 uncultured Bacteroidota bacterium
TATCCCAACCCGGCTGATGCCCTCTTCCATATCAAATACGATTCGAAGAGGCCAATAACCATCCGGATCACTGATTTATCAGGTAGGATGGTCAAACTTGTTGAACATGTCACTCCCGGTCAGGCCATCGATGTCAGCAATCTGCCGGCTGGACTCTATTTTGTAACTATTGATGATAATCAACGATATGTTGTCACGAAATTATTGATTCAGTAATACTGGTGCCGTGGTGCTGTGGTGCCATGGTGTTGAAAGAATGTCAAACCAATTAGATAAATAAACTATGAGAAAAATACTAACCATGTGTTTGATCTCCATCTCATTGATGGGGATCTTGCTCACCCAGTCCTGTAAAAAGAAATCAGATCCGCCGCCCTACGATTACACCCCTGAATTGCAGACTATGCTGAACACGAAATGGAGTGAATTCTGGGTGGGCAAAGAGAATCCGGTTGGGGGATTCATGATGAAAGTCAGCTCCCCGATGGGAGACTTTTTCGCATCTGCCAACTACAATGATTCAGTGAACCAGCATTTTCATTTCCGGGGAGCCAGCACTACCAAAACCTTTACGGCAGCTGCCATCATGCTGCTGGCACAACAGGGAAAAGTAAACATTGATGATGCGGTTACGGCCCTGATCCCGGGAACGAATGAACCCTATCTCCCGGCATCTCCGGATTTCAATATTCCATATAAAAACCAGATCACACTTAAACTTTTGCTGCAACACCGTGCAGGAGTGTTTGACCTGGTCAATGATCCGGTCCCTGATACCGTCAATGCACCCTATCATGGACAGAATTATATAGATTATGTAAGAGATACTCTCGGAGACATGCTTCATACATTTACTTACGAAGAATTTGCTTCAATTATCTCCAAACATCATTTAACCTATTTCTCACCGGGTAGCGCGTACCATTACAGTGACATCGGATATAACCTTCTTGGGCTGGTGATAGAACGGGTATCGGGGATGGCTTTCGAAGCGTATGTTAAACAGCATCTGCTTGATCCGAACGGTTTGAATGAAACCAGTTTCCCTTCCCTGGGAACAACTTACTGGCTTCCCGATCCATTTGTGAAAAGTTATTTCTGGTACCAGGGGCAATCCATCGAAACGACCTTCTGGAGCAATCCCTCAAGCCATGTCGCGGAGGGGAATATAATCACCACCAACTATGACCTGAATCTCTGGATCAAAAAACTGATCCGGGGAGAAGCCGGCTTGTCACGATCATCGGTTGATGAGATGATGGATGTTTTGGAGACCTTCGAATCGCATCAATACTATGGGCTGGGGCTTGTCTATACGCCCGGACTTGGCTATGGACACAACGGTGCCACGGCCGGATACCTTACCGTGATGCGGTACAATCCCGAAAACCAGGTTTCATTTACCATCATTGCCTCCTTCTGGTACTACCAGGATCTTTACGAGGAGGTCTATCATTTGTATGATATCGCCCACGAGGCATATAAGATATTTGGGTATGAATAGCATTACAGTACGTTTGTTCAGAAAGTGGACAAAATACTTCAGGATACCATGGCGAAATATGGGATTACCGGTGCAACGCTATATGCTGTATCCTGAATAAAATCCGTCTTAATTAACCGAACTCTGACTGCTGGGATAGACAGAGCTTTTGCGTTTTTGCAATGGGTTTGGGATGGTGAAATAAAATGTTGATCCCGCACCCTCCTTCGATTCTAACCACATCTCGCCGCCCAGGAGTGTTGCCAACTGTTTGGAGATGAAGAGACCGATACCGGCTCCATTATACGATCTCGTATAGGTGTCTTCAGCCTGCCGGAAGGGTTCAAAGATAAGTTTCTGGATTTCGGGAGAGATCCCAATCCCGGTGTCTTTTACAAAGAACGTAAGCTGTTGCCTGTTCTCCATCTTCTCCTCCCGGTAGCCGAATTCGATCGTTCCCTCCTGCGTGAATTTCAGGGCATTCTTTATCAGATTTACCATGATCTGCTTAAACCTTGAAGAGTCGGTAATTAGACGATGATCGTATAATCTGCATATAGGATCTATCAGGATGTTTATTTTATCCTTTGCCAACTGAATCTGCTCACCCTTAGCAATCTCCTCCAAGTCTTCCAGCAGTTCCCGAACACTGACCTCCTCTTTCTTAAGCTTGAGCTCTCCCGACTCGATTAAGGTGATATCGAACAGATCCTCGACAAGCCTCAGCAGATGATTTCCGTTATCGTGAATAGTCCGGGCATATTGTTCAACCTCTTTCCTGCTTGTATTTGGATCCAGTAAGCTGGAAAAGCCGATGATAGCATTCAGCGGGGTCCGGAGTTCATGAGACATGGTTGCCAGGAAGACCGATTTTAACCTGTCCGATTCATTCGCCTTTTCCAGTGCTTCCTGCAATTGCTGTTCCGTCCTCTTAATCCGAAGCATGGCTGTAAGGTGAGCTGCAAGTTCGGCCTGTTCGATGGGACGTGTGAGATATGCATCAGCTCCGGCTCCAAACCCTTTGACCTTACTGTCAGAATTTGTCTGAAACGTGGATATAAGGATCACATAGATCTGCTTTGTCCGGGCATCTGCTTTTAACTCCCGGCACATGGTATATCCATCCATTTCCGGCATCACCACATCAAGCAGGATGATATCAGGAGCCTCTTTTTGTGCCAGAACAAATCCTTCCCTGGCCGATTGTGTAATGATTATCTCACAATCAGGCACGAAGCTCTCAATCGTTGCTTTTATCGATATCAGGTTGCTCTGGTGATCGTCAATAACAAGTATCTTTCTCATTGTCCAACAGATTATAGTTTGCAATGAATTAACTATGCTCCGGGATGTTTAACGAAGAAGTCTGGTGAAAGGTTACACCGTTTTCCTGTTCACCAACGAATAAATTACCGGGATAAAGAAGAGGTTCAGAAGTGTAGAGGTCAACAATCCTCCAAGGATCACTTTGGCCATCGGACTCTGGATCTCGTTACCCGGCAGGTCACTTCCCAGTGCAAGGGGTAACATCCCCAATGCTGCACAAAGCGCCGTCATCACAATAGGATTCAATCGGTCCAGGGAACCAGAAAGAACCCTTTTATGAAGTGGAATGCTATCTTCCCGGAGATGTTCATAGCGTGATACCAGGAGGATCCCATTTCGGGTAGCTATACCGAAGAGGGAGATAAATCCGATGATGACAGGGATGCTGATCACACCGGTTGTTAAAACAACAGTGAAAACACCTCCGATCAGTGCCAGGGGTAGGTTCATCATAATGATGCCGGCGGTCCTGAATTTCTTGAATTCCTGGAAGAGGATGAGAAATACGACCAGGATGGCTCCGATCATCGACCAGAAGAGGATCTGGGAAGCAGCCTCTTCACTTTCGAACTGACCTCCGTATTCAATCCTGTACCCTTCAGGTAGGGTGATCCCTGCGTTGATGACATCTTTGACCTCATTCACCGTGCTCCGCAGGTCGCGACCGGCTACGTTGGCAGAAACCACGATCTTGCGCTGCATATTCTCGCGGTTGATGGTGTTTGGACCGGTAGCTGAGACCACATCGGCGATGAAGTACAGCGGAACTTTGTGGGAGGTAGTCGGATTTACGCCATGAGGGACCGGTGCATCCGGAAGGCCGAAACGTGTATCCACCGGAATGTTTCGTATCGCTTCCATGTCGGCACGGTTGGTCTGGTCATACTTTACGGTGATGTCGAAGGTAGAGACTCCTTCATACACCTGCGATACTACCTTCCCGGCCAGGGCAACATCCACGAACTCTGCAAAATCAGGTGTCGATATCCCAAAACGTGCCAGCATCTCTCTGCGGGGTTTAATCTGCAGTTGCGGACGTTCGATCAGCATCTCCACGTTGAGGTCGGCAAGGCCCCGTACATCCGCAATTTCATTGCGGATCTCGTTGGCAATGCCATATATACGATTAAGGTCGTTGCCGAATACCTTGATCGCTATATTCGACCGTGTACCACTCAGCATGTGATCAATCCGGTGTGAAATAGGTTGTCCCACTTCAACGCTCACCCCACGGATGGCAGATAACCGCTCCCGGGCTTCAGCAAACACCTCATCACGGCTTCGGTCAGTCAGCTCAAAAGGTACCTCAATCTCAGAGCCGTTGGTGCCCAGGGCGTGTTCATCCAGTTCGGCTCTGCCTGTCTTACGGGCAACAGTTATGGCTTCAGGGATTTTCATCAGCTCCTGCTCAACAAGTTGAGCAAGTTTATCCGATTCCTCCAGTGAAATACCCGGCTGTGTGTTGGCCATGATGGTCATCGAGCCCTCGTTGAACGGAGGGAGAAAACTGCGGCCAAGAGAAAAGAGAAATATCAATGAAATGGCAAACAGGATAATCCCGGAAGAGACAATCTTCCACCGGTTGTTCAGCGCCCTTACCAGCCCCGCCTCATACCCCCTTTTCAGGATTCTGACGATCCAGGCATCCCGGTCTGCACGACGTGCTGTCCGTTCATCAGAAAGCCAGAAGCTGCAGAGTACTGGTGTTACGGTTATGGCTACCAACATGGAAGAGAAGAGGGCGACGATAAATGAGATCCCTAACGGTTTCAGCATCCTTCCCTCCATTCCACTCAGGAAAAACAGCGGGATGAAAGTAACGATGATGATCAGCGTAGCGTTGAAAATCGATGAGCGGATCTCAGTGCTGCCGTTATACACGACCTCCAGGATGCCGGTACGGTCGCCCTCCGGCTTCCGGAAGTTCTCCCTGATTCGTCGATAGACATTCTCCACATCTATGATGGCATCGTCGACCATGGCCCCTATGGCAATTGCCATCCCACCAAGGCTCATCGTATTGAGGGTCAGGCCAAACCAGTTGAGGGTAAGGATTGCCATGAAAAGCGAGAGGGGCAGAGCCAGTAGCGAGATGACTGCCGACTTCCAGTTATTAAGAAATAGAAAAAGAATAACAACCAGGAACAGGGCTCCCTCCATGATCGCTTTTTCTACATTGGCAATAGCGTTTTCTATGAAGCTGGCCTGCCTGAAGATGTTGGTTGAGAGATGGACATCCGGTGGAAGTGTCTTCTGGATCTCTTCCACTGCCTGATCAAGGTGCTTTGTCAGCTCCACCGTGTTGGTATGTGGCTGCTTGTTTACCGATAGAAGCACTGCCGGCTTCCCGCGTTCGGATGCCGTCCCGAGTTTCGGCGATTTGGCCCCGATCATAACCTCGGCAACATCTTCAATTTTCACAGGGGTCCCTTTCACATTCTTGATCACCGCCTTCCCCAGTTCTGCCGGATCGGAGGTACGCAGCAGGGCGCGGATCGTATATTCGTTGCCATACTGGTTCAGGATGCCGCCCGACGCGTTGATGTTCAGGTTCTCAACAGCATCCAGCAGCTCTCGCAGAGTGACGTCGAAGTAGTTCATCTTCTGAGGGTTGGCCTGGATCTGGTACTCCATGATCTCGCCGCCAATCACAGTGATCTGAGCTACTCCCGGTATAGAAAGCAGCGGAGGGCGGATAGACCAGTCGGCCAGCGTACGCAACTCCATCAGGCTGGTGGTATCTGCTGTCAGTCCGATTATCATTGCTTCGGCTAACAGTGATGACTGTGCTCCAAGAGTAGGGATCCCGACTCCTTCAGGCAGGCGTTCGGTAACACCGGTCAGCTTTTCGTTTACGATTTGACGGGCACGGTAAATGTCTGTTCCCCAGTCGAATTCAACCCAGATTACGGAGAAGCCTGTGGTTGATGAGGAACGAACCCTCCTTACATTGGTGGCTCCGTTAACTGAAGTTTCGATCTGCAGTGTAACGAGCCGTTCCACCTCTTCGGATGCCATCCCCGGGGCTTCCGTCATCACCACAACAGTAGGTGCGGTAAGATCGGGGAATATATCTACCTCCATGTGCCAGGCGGTGATGGCTCCTGCAATGGTGAGGATTACGCCGGCAAAGAGTGTAATGAACCGGTTTTCGAGCGCTAACTTGATGAGTTTGTTTACCATGGCTTCCTCCTGTTAATGTGCATGTCCGTGAGGAATAGTTGATGTAAGTGATGCCATCTTAACCTGAATGGCTCCTGTTGTCACTACCCGTTCGCCTTCGCTGATGCCACTGAGGATGATAACGTTCCGGCCATCGTTTTCTCCGGTTTTCACCTCCCGCTTTTCAAACAGTTCTCCATCGTTCTGGACATATACATAGAGTGTTCCAGCTTCATCGGTGAGAGCAGTCAGAGGAATAGAGAGGGCCGACGGGTTTGAAGCTAATTTAAGGTAAACCTCGGCAAATGAGCCAGGGACAATTTCTCCCTTGTTATCGAATTCGAAAAAAACAGGTGTGTAAAAGGTATAGTTATCTGCAGTCTTGCCGAACGAGACCAATTTCCCTCCCAACTCCTTGATATCATGCACTTCGTTATTGTAGAGCGTTTTAAAGCTGGCCGATACCACTCCCGGGAGTTTTGATGAGTAGCGTGGCGAAACGTCGGCTTTCAGTACAAGTCGGCGGTTTTGGGATACCATCGCCAGGGGTTGTCCTACCGACACATAGTCCCCCTCATGGACATACACAGTTTTAAGATAGCCGCTGATGGGGGAGAAGATCTGTTTCCCATCCGATGTAACATTATGGGTTAGGGCTTCATACCTTGTTGTTGCTTCATTCAAGGTTGTTTGAGCTGCCAGATAATCCTTCCTTGAGATGATATTCTCTTTGATCAGCTCTTCAGCCCGTTTGAAATCGGAGGTAGCTTTTTCAAGGGCAGTTGATGCAAGTGAGATTTGTGTCTGCAGGTTATCCTCCGACAAATCGGTTGTTATAATGGTAAAAAGCCACTGATCTTTTTGTACCCGGATGCCGGTAAGCAGGTCGATGCTTCCCGACTCTACCATGCCGGAGGCGGTGGCAGGTATCATCATCTCATCGCCACGTGCCGGCAGCACCTGCCCGCTGGTCTTGATAATCTGGTGAAAAGGTCTGCGAACAACAGGTTCTGTTGAGAAATCGGTCTTCCATGCCTGCTCCTTGGTGTATGTGATCAGGTTTCCTTGCTCCTCAACTACTGCGGGCACATCGTGATCACAGTGGTAGACGGGAACCGTATCAAGGTTAAACACGACTGGTTTACCATGGAACAGCGCTTCAACTGATATCGTGTAGAGCCCATCTTCTGATGGTATATATACGGCATGATAGATGCCGGGAACATCTTCGGCTTCAAACGGGATTGTTGCTGTGTTCCCATCACGGGAAACATATAATACAACTGTTGACCCCTCCAAAGGCTGATAGTCGTCATTCAGGATGGTGAGATGTGCCAGGAAGCCGGCCTCCTCATCTTTGACCAGCGGTTCATACTCCATGAAGAGCTCGAGACTGTCGGCAAAGAGCGTTACGCGGGAAGAGGAGGCTTCATGCGTACCTGATTCACTTTCGTGATCGTGGGTGTCCGTTTGCTTTGGCTGGCATCCCGCCAGAAGCAACAACAACAACAAAATAATTCCGTATTTCATAGTAAATAATTTGATTTCAAAATAGTTTGTACTCTTCGCGTTTTTGCGTCTTCGCGGTGATGTCTCGTTCGCATAAAACCCAATTCTACAAAGACTTATACCGCCAAGACGCCAAGACGCCAAGACACGAAGAGCGCTAAGATTAGCTAGAGATTCTGTTTAGCAGGAAGGAGGTGCCCGTGGGCCGGAAAGGATGATTACCGGATCAGGTAGATCCTGTTCGGTAGAATATGAAAGTAATTTTAAGGGAAAGAGATCAGGCGAAAGATCTATATTTTGCAATAGAGCTATGCCGGAAAAGGTAGTTTGATTCCAGGTAACATATAACGGATCAGGAATGATCACTTTTTTCCCCGTCGGGGCGATAAAAAGCTGCTTCAGTGAGCAGTTGAAATCGATTGGATGAAGAGGGCCATGCTGATGGGAGGCTTCCTGGGTATGCCCCCTCTCCTCATCATGATGATAGCATACTGCCCCTTCGTGGTGATGGTGGGGAATAGCTGCGTATGCAACCAGGATTGCAGTTCCAAAGCTAAGGATCAGTATGGCCAGCCAACGATTCATCGGAGCAAAGATAGAAAAAATGGATTAATCCCTGATACATCTTACCGCAAATGCATTATTTCGCATACCGGGATAGAAAGAGACGCTGGGGGTATAATCTGTGTTTGCAACTACCTCATTCATGCCATGGGCCCATGCTTTTTGCAAACCGTGCATGGAGGAAGACCAATAGAGTTTCGATTGCAGGATCGTGTCGTTGATTGGAAATTTCCAGATATCATTTAGGAAGCGGATGCCCGATGTAACTGTGTTGAAGCCTGATGAACCTCCTGATTTCAGGGCATCTCCGGCATAAGCATTCGAAATGTAAAAGGAGAACAGTGTATTCCATTCGGGTTCAGAAGGGATATGCCAGCCAGGGGGGCACATGCCCTGCACATCGCTGTCCTCTGTATACCGCATCACTTCATCCCACTGGTAGAGGGCTCCATATGTGATGCAGTTGACGGGGTTGTCGCTGTAGCAGTACTTTTCGTTCACGCAGTTATCACGCTGCATCTGGGAAGAGAGGATGCCGTTACCGAAATTGAGGTCGACTGCCATCCAGCATTGTCCGTTTATATCTACTGTGGGGTAGGTCTGGTTATCACGGATATCGGTTAAGGGATCTCCACAGTTGAGAAAAATGGATTGATATACGTTAATGGAGGCAAAAGATGAGTCAGAACAACTGTAATCGTTTATATAGGTATAATTGACCTGATGGGTTCCGACACCAGCGATTCCGGGATTAAAGGTTCCGGTTACCGGATCTACTCCTGGCCCGGAAAAGAGGCCGCCACGTGGAATCCCACCCTGAAGCCGGATGGGTTGTGCATCGGTGGTTGTAAGGGTATCAAAACAAGGTGTCAGGGAGACAACAGGCAATGGATTCACATTGACTACCGCCGAGTCAGGTATTCCTGTGCATCCATTAATTGTGGGAGTTACCTGGTAAGTTACCCACGGAAGCATGTATCCCGAATTTATCAATGTTTGCTGGATGGAACTACCCGATCCTGAAGCAAATCCCGATACATCCGGATCGCTGCCGGTTGCCGTCCAGGTGAATGTTGCCCCAATTACCTGTGATTGCAAGTCCAGACCTGTTGTTTGGCCACTACAGATGGCCTGCCCATTCGGTGCGAAGGTTATATCAGCAACCGGAAAAACGGTGACTTCTAAATCGGTGGAATCCCCGGGACAACCATTAGCGGTGGCTGCCACCCGGTATTTGACGGTATCAATGGTATATCCACTGTTGGTTAAAGATTGGATAATATTCTCTCCGATGCCATTGCTGTATCCTGCAACATTCAGGGAAGTTCCGAATGCTCTCCAGGCAAAGGTTGAGCCTGGATTATCACTCTCCAGTGAAATCGACGTGGAAGTGTTGTTGCATTGCTCAAACCCTGTTGTGGTGTTGGTAATGACCGGCCGGGGGACGACAGTGAGGACTACCGGCATCTGGATACCGGGAGGACATCCGTTCGCTGCAGGTGTGACCTGATACGTTACGAATTCAATGGTTTTACCTGAATTGTCAATAGTTTGTGCTATCAGGTCACCTGACCCGTCGGAAAAACCGGAGAGGTTGGGAGACGATGCAGTTGCCGTCCAGTCAAACGATGTCCCGGTAACATGAGATTGCAGGGAGAGGTTCGAGATCTCTCCTTCGCAAAGGGTCTCTCCATTTGGCAGGAAAAACACATCCGGAACAGGGAAAACATTGACCGCGTAGTCGCTGAGCGATCCCTGACACCCTGTATTCTCAGGCTCAATGTGGTAGGTGACAGTCTCGGTATCAAATCCCGAATTTACCAGTGATTGGTTAATAACAGTTGCAGGTGAAGTACTGTTTGAGTAACCGGTAATCTGGATTGAGGATCCGGTGGCAGTCCAGGTAAACTGAGTCCCCGGAACATTGGATTGGAGGGACAAGGCTGTGAATTCCCCATCGCAGATCGTGGTATCCAATGGATTGTTGGTAAGGGCGGGTATGGGTTTTACCCATTGTGTTACAACTGAGTCGCTTCCAATACAGGCAGATGTCTGCGGAGTAATGGTATACAATATACTGCCTGGCGTTAAAAGAGGGTTTGACAGTTGTTGGGCAATGAGGCTACCGGCACCATTACTGAATCCTGAAATATTTCCTACTCCCTGGGCAGCAGTCCAGGAAAAGCTTGTTCCGGAAACAGTACCTATCAACTGGAGGTTTGTGGTCTCCGCCGAGCAGATTGAATCGGGTATGGACTGAAGAGAAACTTTCGGGACAGGATTAACAATCACGTTGAAATCGGTGTTAGAACCAGGGCAACCGCTGTTTTCCGGTGTGATGTGATAGGTAACGGTCTCGGTACTGAACCCCGAATTAACCAGGGTTTGATTGATTAGCGTGTCAGGTGATGTACTGTTGGAGTATCCGGAAACAAGGATTGATGATCCCGTAGCGTACCAGGTAAACTGGGTTCCGGGAACATTTGATTGAAGATGTATCCCGGTGAGTTGGTTGCTGCAGATAGCGGTATCCAGCGGGTTGTTGGAAAGGTAAGCAGAAGGTATGCCTGTAACTACATAGTTGCTGGTGTCTCCTGAACATCCATTGAGTTGGGGCACAATGCGATAGGTCACGGTTTCATTGACCGACCCTGAGTTTATCAGGTTTTGGTCAATAAGCGTCACAGGATTGGTGAGGTTGTCGGAATACCCGGTTATGTTTGCGGAGGAGCCGAATGCACTCCAGGTAAAAAGAGTTCCGGTCACACTTGAGGTCAGGAGAATGTTTGTTGAATTGTTGTTGCAGATCTCCTTTGCCAGTGGGTCTGTAGTGAGATCAGGCATCGGATAAACCGTCACGGTGAAGTCTGTCACCACTCCATCACACCCATTTGCCGAAGGAGTGATATGGTAGGTTACCCACTCAATATCAGTTCCTGAATTGATGAGTGACTGGTTGATTACCGTCGCAGGGCTGGTTGTATTATTGGAATACCCTGAAATAAAAGCGGAAGATGCGGTTGCTGTCCAGGTAAACAATGTCCCGGGTATGTTTGAAGTCAGGTTAATCCCGGTTGATTCCCAGCTGCAGATGGTTTTATCGGGTGGATTGTTGGAGAGGTCGGGAACAGGAAAGACGGTAACCACATAATTGGAGTCCGGCCCCGGGCAACCAGCCGCTGTAGGGGAGATCTGATAGGTCACCCATTCAATGGAATACCCCGAATTAGTTAATGTCTGGTCCAACAGGGTGGTTGGAGTGGTTTGATCAGAATAACCGGATATCTGTGCCGAAGACCCTGTGGCAGTCCAGGTAAAGAGGGTGTTAGTAACATCCGATTGAAGGGTCAAACCTGTTGCCTGTCCACTGCATATTGCTGTATCTTTGGGAGTGTTGGTAAAGTGAGGCAGCGGTTTTGCCCACATGGTGAATGTGGTATCTTCGCCGGCACAGGAACTGGTAGAGGGACTGATCGTATAGAGAATGCTCCCCGGTGTAGTTAGTGTGTTGAAAAGTTGGTCGGTAATGAGGTTACCGGAGTTGCTGGTATTACCAGTGACATTCCCCACACCCTGCGCAGAGGTCCAGGTGAAAGCTGTTGCAGGCAACGTTGATGTCAACAGGATATTGGTAGTCTCTTCTGAACATATCGAATCGAACATGGGGTGAACCGTTACTTCAGGAATAGGGTTGACAATCACGTTGAAATCGGTTATAGGGCCAGGGCAACCATTAGCTTCAGGAGTTATGTGATACACGACGGAATCGGTGATGACGCCGGCTAAGAAAAGAGTTTGATTGATGGTTGTGGCTCCGGGCCCGGGATTGGCGGCCCAACCTGTCAAACTTCCCGATGTTTGTGTGCAGTCCCAGGTAAATGTCCCCCCGACGATATTTGAATGCAGGGTTAATCCGGTAGGTTGTCCGTTACAGATAGAGGTGTCCGTCGGGTTGTTTGTCAATAAAGGGAGTGGAGTAACAGCTACTTTGAAGATGACCGGACTTCCCGTACAACCATCTGCTTCGGGAGTAACTTCATAATAGACTGTATCAATATTGATACCGGAATTATGAATGGTTTGGACAATAGATGTCCCCGAATCATCAAAATATCCGGTAAGGTTCCCGGATGAGGCAGTTGCTGTCCAGGAGAATGTGCTTCCGGGGAGGGTGGAACTAAGAAATATATTGGTCGCTTTTCCCGAGCACCGGTTGAACAGCAGAACAGAATTATTGACTTCCGGGATTGGTTTCAAGGTTGCCGTGATATCGCCGCGTGTTAAACCAATACAGCCTGTAATTGTATTTGTTGCCTGGGGGTAAAAATGAGTAGTAGATGAGATCACTACGCTGATTGAAGCTCCCACGTAAGGCAGCAGATTTCCCCCGATGGGTGCATCATACCATGAGATGGTTTCCCCTGGTTGCTGTATTACCTCCAATTGTACAAGACCCGGGCCACAGCGGAAAACAGGGTTGTTCAACGGAACTGGCGGACCTGGTCCATCAATGATGGTTACCGGCCATTGTGAAACAGCTGTACAGGAAGTGTTGGTAATCGTGTAGGTCACAATATAGGTTCCGGCTGCACTGGCTGACAAATCAATCTGTCCGGTTCCCGGATTGATGAAAATCAGGCCGGGAGGTGCGGAGGTAAATGTGCCTCCTGGTTGCAGTATGACGGGTAAAGGGTCGGGATCGCTCCGGCAATATTCTGCCTGGGGATAATTGAAGCCGGCATCTATTATTAAGACAGTTACGGTATCTGTAACAATAATGCCTCCACAGGTTTCGACTACAGCTGTATAGGTTGTGTTAACAGCCGGCGAGACTTTCAGCGTTGGTCCGTATGCTAAAAATGCCCCCCCCGGGTATCCCCCCGAATACCATGAGATCCCGCTGGGAATGAACCGGGTACTTTCATTGTTAGTTGCCCAAACAGTTGAATTTCTTCCGGAAGCAGTAAACCCGACAGTGCCGTCGATATTGTGTACTCCTTGTGTTGCAGTGTGAAAATTACATATAGATTTGTTGGCGATGTTGTTTTCAATCACACTGTTTTGTTCGTTGATGACAATTTGAAACGTGCCTGGCGTCCATGGACAGGTAAACATAGGGCAATCAATCCAGTATACCACAAGTTTCCGGTTAGGAGCTGTTCCGGACAGGTAATAAAAAACGTTTGGAGAGGTTATAGAGGGGAACCAGTCTTCCCAGGGGGCCATGATGCAGTTTTTCGGAACAAGCGGATCTGTATTCGGAATTGGCGCGGAGGTATAGGTCGTCCAGTTATGACCTGATGGATCCGTGAATCCTATCCAACCGTTTGAGCCAACCCAGAATTGCGTATAATATTGATTAAAGAAACAGAAACTGAACCCGATATCATATGGGCCTGCCCAGCAATCATCATTTTCGCTTGCAGTACACCCCTGGAAAGCTGTATCTATCAGGGTTCCGCCTGTAAAAGGCATAGGATTGTATGGAATGATCTGAAATGAATAGCTTGATGTCCCGTAACTTCCGCCGGTTAACTCTGCACTCAGTGAGGCCGTCCCTCCAGGACAAATGATTGTATCATTTCCAGCATTAATCGTTTGACCTATAGAAACTACCCCAAAAAGAATCCCATACAATAGGAAAATTATTCGGAGTATCTTCATTTAAGGTTGAAGAGATTATTTAATGTTAATAAAAAGACAAATTTGTGCATAATTCTTCCCATCCCAATGAATGGTTCACATACTTTATTAACAACTAATTGTGGAATAGTTGCTTTAGTCTTGCGATTAGTTTCTTAATACCCACAATTCTACATGTTCGTGAGCACGCCAGTTTTGGTCTCTGGTTGTCTTTTTTGAAGCCGTACCAACCTTCATCTGCATAAATAATTCCTTTGTGAGTCGTTCGTTGCCGGATAACTCTTTTTCAATAGGATGACTCTCGCCAGGGTTGATTAGTTGTAACAGGTTCGAAAATAAAAGAACCACCCTGCCACCGGGTTTCAGATATTTTGGTGCTTCAGCGAAAAAACGGGGAAACAGACTGGCATCATAATAAATGGCTCTATCCATCCCTTCCAATTGATGAGAGGCAGGAAGCCAGGGGGGATTAAATACAATAAGTTCTGTTTTACTATCTGGTTGGACAAACAAATCGCCATGCTTCAGATCTATTTTAGAAACCAGCCTGTTTTTAGTCAGATCTTCAGTTAATCCAATAATTGCATTTGGATTGGAATCCGTTGCGTATACCTTTCCGAACCCATGTTTCAGTAACTGAAAAGAGAGCACTCCGCAGCCAGCTCCAATATCAAAAGCTGATTTTTTCTCTCCTTTATATTGCTTTAACCACGTTTCAAAAAGTTTCAGATGTTCAAAACGGGTAGGAAAATATGTTCCGTAGAAGGGATGAATTTTCCTCTCAAGTACAGGAATAGAAATTCCTTTCTGGTGCCATTGCCATGAACTGTTTAAGCCCTGGATTTGTGGAAGGGGTAACAGAAAATCATTTAATTCCGGATATAATTGTTTCAGCCAGCCTATTTCCGGCGCTTTTTTTACACGTAATCTATTGTTGCTTACTTCGAGCAATAACCTATGTGAAAGTTCACGAAAGACTGAACGAAGATCCCGTTGTCCCTGAAATGAAGCATCTGTGTATTTGGTTTCAAGGAATCTCTTTAACTCATTTAATATAGCAAGACCGCTGCTATAGAAATCGACTGGCAAAACAAAGGCTCCGTCAACCAATGCATCAACGGCAACCCGGGGGCCCATTCGGCGGTTGTATGGAATCACATCAATGTCAGATACAATAGGCTCCGGACGATCGGCCTCTATTTCCTTTCCTGCAATCGTAACAACAAACCTGGATTCATTCTTTACCATTTCCACAAAATTTTTGCACGTTACAAATATGGTAAAAAAAATGGGTCTGTCTCAGTAGACTACTCTAACGAATTATCTAACCGTCAGAGTATAATCGATTTCGCTAAAGTGGTTGATTTTATTGACAATTTACATAAAATGATATCATGCCACTTTTAACTTCAGAACTTCAAGTTCGGCACCTTTTGAAAGAGCATCCTTTCCTCTTTTTAGAACTTCTCCTGTGATTGTTTCATCCAGGTAATAATGCTCACAGACATCACAAACAAATGCCGGAACTTCTTTGATAAGGATGATTGAGCCATTCTTTTCGAGTGTCACTGTCACTTCCCCATTGAGCATTGTTCCTGTTTTGCAAATAACGCATTTCATATTACCGGGTTTTTGTTTTAAAATCAGTTGACCAAACATTCTTATCGGGTTCATAAACAGTGACCATGATGCAATTTTCCGTTTCAATATCTTTTGCGACAAGGAGATGCAACGGCCGATGATCAATAAATCCAAGAAGAAGAAAACTTGGATATGGTTTATCATCTTGATATTCCCTGATTAATTCACCTCCTTTTAAAATAAATTTCACTTCTTCCAAAGAGATGCTTCTCCTGAACATCTGAGAAATTACATGGTCACTGAAATGAATCTCGCCACAAATCACAGTCTAAATTTTTCTACAAAAATAATGAAAATCGAATGATTCGCTCCTTCCCTGACAAGAGTGCAGTTATGTGAGGCAAGATGTTTTAAAAACTCCCTGCGTTTCATCAGGTAAAGCTCAGTTTCCTACGGATAAATTTCTTACCTTG
>CALCGJ010000058.1 GCA_937900965.1 uncultured Bacteroidota bacterium
GGTGTTCCCCTATATTGCGGGAGATCCTCAGATGTGATCACCAGATCGGCCAGGGTTTTAAATTGTTCCTCCTGTTTTCAGTGTTGGGAATCAATAGTATCTTCATTCAATTTCGCAATTAAGCCAGAAGGAGGATCAACAATTTTACGCCTGTTTCTTGCTATGCTTTCTGATTAACGCCTTCAACAACGTAATATCAACAGGTTTTGAAATATAATCAGTGCAACCTGCATCCATTGCCTTTTGTCTGTCACCTGAAAGCCCGAAGGCTGTTTGTGCAATGATTATTACATCTTTGTTAAATTCCCGGATTTGTTGGGTGGCTTCGTATCCATCCATCTCGGGCATTCTCATATCCATCAGAACCAAATCAATGTCGGGGTTGTTGCTGCAAATCTCAACAGCTTCAATTCCATTTATTGCTATGAATACTGCTTCTTCAGGCATCTTGAGTGCGGTGGACAGGAACAATTCCGATGCTTCATCATCTTCTACGATTAATATTTTCAGGTTTTTAATTATATCATCTTTATCCCCCGCCAAAACAGGTTCTTTAGGGATGGCTTTCTTCTCAGCTTCTGCGTTGTAGGGGATTGTGAAATAGAATGTTGAACCCTTCCCAAGCTCGCTTTCTACCCAAATTTTCCCTCCCAGCATTTCAACATAGGCTTTCGCGATGGATAATCCCAACCCAGCACCCTCATAATTTCGGGTCATTGATTCACTGCCTTGCCTGAACCGTTCAAAAATGATCCCTTTCTTTTCATCAGCAATGCCAATACCCGTGTCTTTCACAAAAAATTCAAGGAATTTGTCTTTTTTCTTATATCCAAATTCAATGGAGCCTGAGTGTGTGAATTTTGTGGCATTACTTACAAGACTGATCAGTATGGAATAGATTTTCTCTCGGTCTGATTTAATGATAGCTTCTTTTAACGGCAGGGCTTTTTTAGCAATAAGCTGCATCCCGTTTTGCTCAACATCTGGTTTAAAGAAGTTATAAACGAATTCAATTTGTTCGTTCACATTCGTGTCAGAAATAGAAATTTCCATTTGTCCCGATTCTATTTTAGAGATACTGACAATTGCGGTAATGATGTTGAGCATTCGAGCGCCACTCTTCTCCATAATTCCGAGATACTGTTGCTGTTCTTCCCCCGTTAAATCTGGTTCTCTTAGCAGTTGGGCAAAACCCAGAATACCATTCATTGGTGTTCTGATTTCGTGACTTATATTGCAAAGAAACGCTGATTTCAAACGGTCGCTCTCTTCGGCGTGTTCTTTTGCTTCAATTAATTCTTCCTCTTTCCACTTCCGTCTGAGTATGTCCCAAAGCATATTGGTCAGACGAATGAGCGCAGTAGTATCTGATTCGGTGTAGTCGCAAGCTTTGTTGGCGACGGCAGCCACTGCCACAATCTTTCCACCGTCAAAAATGGGAACTGCCATAAAACGTTCAATCGGGACGTGACCATCGGGAGTCCCTTTTTTATCTTGTGCATTGGCATATGAGTTGACAATGATTGGTTCTCGCCGTCTGACACACTCACCCCACAATCCAGCTTCGGGAATGAGAAATTGTATTTGCTTGTTTTGAATTGCACATTTCTCCATCGCATCGGTTGACCACTTGTGGATGGTCATCACAGCTTCACCTTCGTCCAATGTACCGATAAATGCAAACTGGCTTTGGATTGATTTCGTAAGGGCTTCCAGCATATAATCAAAAAGAATATCTTGCGAAGCATCAATCATATTACGCAATTCCAATTGTGTTTGCAACCGCACCTCTTCAAGTTTGCGGGCTTCTTCTACCTGCAAACGGTCGGTTATATTCACATCTGCTCCCCTGTAACCAAGCAGGCTGCCGTGGTCATCAAGTACGGGAACCGCGCTTGTTGAAACTACTACGGTTCCACCATTTTTAGTTGTGATACGATTAATGTAGTCCCGAAACGGTTGTCTTTGTTTGAATACTTCGAATGCAACATTCTTCAATTCTTCTCTTTCTGACGGAAGGAAAAAATCATATAAATATTTCTTGCCAATTATTTCTTCGGGATGATAACCTAGCAAATGTTCAACTATCTCATTGGAGTAAGTGTACAAGCCGTTTGAATCTACTTCCCAAATCCATTCCTGGGAATTTTCAGCTATTTGCCTGAAACGCTCTTCGGAAGTAATAATCTTCCTCTGGGCTTCCATTTCTTCCGTCTGGTCTTTGAATGCCAAAACAATACCGATTATTTCACCCTCTTTATTTTTAATAGGGGACGCACATTCGGCAATGTAAAATTCTCTGCCATCTTTTGAAATCAATATCGTGTGGTTGGAAAGTCCAGTAGGTTTTTTTGCCTGTATGACTTTCTCCACTGCACTTTTAATTGGTAGGCGTGTTTCTTCATTAATTATTTCGAATACCTCCAATAGATTCTTCCCTTTTGCCTCACTTACACCCCAGCCCGTTAATTGTTCGGCAACCGTGTTCATAAATTGAACTATCCCCTTCTTATCAGTACTTATTACCGCCTCACCTATACTTTGAAGTGTGATTGTATGTTTTTCTGATGCATTCCATAATTCTTTGTAAATGGTTCTTTGACGATGACTATAAAAAAATGCAAATCCAGCCCCAGCAAACAGAAGGATGAGAGAAAACCTGATAATGATAAATTTACCTTCCCGATACAAATCGGCATACAATTCACCCTTGTCAATTTTTGTCACCATAAACCAATCCAGGACGGGCACTTTCTGGATAAAAGCAACCACATCAACCCCGCGATAATCTTGTCCGTCCCACAACCCGGTATAACCTAATACTGCCTGAACTGCTGGGAGTTCTTTTGCTGTTAATGGTATTTTTAATCTGAGCGCTGTATGTTGACGGTGTCTTAATTCATTCAGGACTACAACGCTATCACCTTCTTTCCTGACCAGCACGGTTTCAGATGTTCGGCTGGGGGTAGGCAAGGACTGAATAAGTGGATATAAATACTCGTTTGGGTCAATATGAAATACCAGAACAGCTATCGTCGTATCTTTTTCATTGACTATAGGCGCGATGATATCGAAATTAAGTTTGTTATCATCATTGCTATAATAAAGATTCGTCCAGGTGATCGACTGTGACGTAACTGCTTCAACGATTTTTTTATATGTGGTCGAATCAAAATGATCTGTTTGGAGTCCAGCAGATACAATAATTTCCCCTTTAATGGTGGTCAGATGTATATCTTCATATCCAAATTCTTTTTGAGGAATCGAGAGGTGTTTACTGATAGTTTCTTTGAGTTTGTTATTATTTTTATTAACCAGAAATCGCTCCACTGCACTGGTCAATAAAGGTGAGCGGGAAACTGACATCACATCACCGTTCCGTTCTTTTTGCCATTGAACAAGCTGGTCTATCTTTAGTTTGGAAATAGCGCTGAACTCGGTGTTCTTTCTTTCCCTGACGAGGTCAACCTGACTTCGGAAATAAATGAAACCAATGACAATAATTACTATTGGGACAATAATTGCAAATGAAATGATCAGCCATTTACTATTTATAACCTTTTTCAGCAAATCTTCCACCTTCTCGTGCAGAATGGTTGATTTTGATTTGTCATCTGTTTTTTTCATTTCACCCTGCTGTTTTGGGTTTCGTCACAATAATAACAGCTAACGCCTTTAAAATATTATCTTATTGCTATGTCATTATATTAAATAGTATTGTTATGGCAAAGATAGCTACATTTATTTGAATCCCTTCAATTCAACTACAAATCGTTGTTTAAGACCAGCTATCTCAGCCCGAAGGATACTTATTTCCTGTGTTTGCATCTCAATAATGCACTTCAAACCCATATCAATAAAATCAAGGGTTTCAGATCAGGAGAGTTTCCAGATTCCCTGATCTGATTCCAGTTCTCCGGAAAGGGAGAGGACATCTTCAGGTGAGATAATAAGATCGGCCATGGATTTAACCTGTTCCTTTTTTGCACTGAGCTGTCCATCAGGAGATTGAATATAGACAAGCAGCCCAGGTTTTACATATCTCGCCAAACCACCGGATTCGCAAATGATCAACCGGCTGCTGAATAAAGCAGCAGTATAGGTAAAGGCATCATACAGATGTAAATCACTGGTTTCGATATAAAAAACAGGATCTGCCCCTGCTTCGATGAATTTCCCGCTGTCTTTTCCTGAATTTTTTTGTTCCTGCCAGACTGAAAACCCTTCGTTGGAATTAAGCTTTTGTAAAGGATAAGCGGAATCGTGGTTATGGGGAGAGATCTTAATAGCTGCTACAGGAGCTTTTTCCTTAAATTTCCGGATCAACATGCAGCTCAGCCTGGTTTTGCCGGTATCTCTGCCTGAACCACTTATCAGAACCAGGTTTGGAAAGACAGGTCGGATAATTTTGCCGGTATTCTCTTGATTTCCCATTTGGTTATGCAACAAGGAGTTTAAAGCTGGCCACCACCAAAACGATCATCAGAGTATATTTCACCAGCGCTGCCGGGAAAAGCCTGCTGCCCATGGTTGATCCAAGTAATCCACCGGTAAAAGCAACCAGGATGCAAATTGTCATGAGTGAAGTGACATGGAGACCGGTGACAGAGACGCCGATAAGTCCGGAAATGGAGTTAATAAAAATAAAAACAGCTGAAAGGCAGGCCGACTCCTTAATAGTTGTCCACCGCATCAGGATCAGTAACGGGGAGAGCAGTATTCCACCACCAATTCCGATGATACCGGAGAGGAATCCAATCGCGGTTCCGGCAACGAGTGCCGGAAGGAACGGTATTTCCCTGGTTTCGTAATGGTTGTTACGGATCGAAAGGAGAAGACGGACCACAGCAATTATCAGTACTCCTCCAAGGAGCATTTTGTAGAGTGGAGTGGCTGTTAAAATCAAGCCACCCAGAAATGCTGCAGGAACAGATCCAAGTAGAAAGGGGATTAATTTTTTTAGGTTGACAGGCCGGGCAAAATAATAACTGAGGAAAGCGGTGCCAGACACAATGATATTCAGAAGCAGGGCAGAGGAACGCAATTCAGCAGGAGCAAGTCCATAAATTGTCATTACAGCGAGATACCCGCTGGCTCCGCCATGTCCTACAGAGGAGTATAGAACAGCAACAAGACCTATAGCCAGATAAAGGTAAATGTCAGTCATAATCTCTCCTTTCCAATTCAGACCCGCAGGTCGTCGGGAGGTTGGACCGTCACCAGCCCAACCCTTCGGCCTTCTGTTCAATGATTTTCTGGGAATTGATCAGAAAGCTCGGAGCATACAAATATTGAATACAAAAATACAATTTATCTAGTTCCATAAATTAAAATCTTTATAAATAAGCATTTCAGTACCTAAATAAAATAATATTTTTTATTTTTGGAGAAAATTTTCCATAATCCATAATTACAGAGACAATGGTTGATAAATTAACCGCTAAATCGCACCGGATGTTGTTTTTCAACACCTTTGCATTCACAATCTGTTTTGCCGTATGGACTTTCAACGGTGTGATGATCACCTTTCTTGTCGACAACGGCCTTTACGATTTTAGCGCTGTTCAAATTGGATGGTTGTTTGGGATTCCGATACTTACAGGCTCCATCTTCCGTCTTCCTATGGGAATCTATACAGATAAATTCGGAGGGAAATGGGTGTTTAGCGCATTGTTGCTCTTTTGTGCCATTCCTATGTATCTCTATTCCTATGCAGACAGTTTCTGGGGATTTTTTCTGTGCTCCCTGGGCTTTGGGATGGCCGGAACAGGCTTCGCGGTGGGTATTGCCAACACCTCTGTATGGTATACCAAAGAGTGGCAGGGCAGGGCGCTGGGAATTTTTGGCGCCGGAAATGCCGGTGCTGCACTTACCACGCTTCTTGCACCAACTCTTCTGAACTGGTTTACGGGTGGAAATGCAATGGAACACTGGAGGGTCCTTCCCCAGGTATATGCAGGAGTACTCGTATTAACAGGAATCATGCTGCTGGTATTTACTGAAAATAAAAAGCATGCGATTCAGAACCAGACAATGCGTGAGATGTTGCAACCATTGAAGAGCAGCAAAGTGTGGCGGTTCGGACTCTATTATTTTCTTGTATTTGGTTGTTTTGTAGCAATCTCTCAATGGCTGGTACCCTATTTTGTTAATGTGTATGCTGCTTCTCTGGTGGTGGCAGGCCTTTTGGCTTCCGTTTTTAGCTTGCCTTCAGGATTGATCCGTGCACTGGGAGGTTGGATGGCTGATATCTTTGGAGCCCGTAAGGTGATGCTCTGGGTATTCGGTATCTCCATTGCCGGTTGTTTCTTCTTAAGCATTCCGCGTATGGAAGTTTTCTCACCCGGAAGATCGGTGATGGCATCAAAAGGGGGAGAGGTTTCTTTTGTCTCAGACTCGATGATACGGGTTGGAAATAAGGAGTATCCTGTTATTCTGAAAGAACAGCTGGAGACAGGTACTGAAGAGTATGGCACACTGATTCTCCCTACAAAAGACAAATGGCAATACCCGGTTGTACTGGAAGGCGAACAGGTAAAAAAGAAACAGGTACTGGCAAAAGGCATTACACGGATCTACTTTCAGGCAAACATGTGGATTTTTGCAATCCTTGTTTTCATCATCGGAACAGCCTGGGGAATAGGAAAAGCCGGTGTTTACAAATTTATACCCGATTATTTCCCCGATAGTGTTGGGGTTGTTGGAGGGATGGTTGGGGTTATCGGTGGCCTTGGCGGTTTCTTTGGTCCGATTATTTTCGGGTACCTGCTGGAGTGGACAGGGTTATGGACCAGCAGCTGGATGTTCCTTTTTGCCCTTTCAGTGGTTTGTTTATGGTGGATGCGAAGTACGATTGCACGGATGATAAGAAATGTAGCTCCGGAAATCAGTAACCGGTTTGACATGAAAAAGCAAACAATCAATTAATGCAATTTATATGAAGACGACAACCCTTCACAATTGGAATGTTGAAGATCCCGGATTCTGGAAATCAACTGGAAAAAGGATAGCTAACCGGAACCTTTGGATCTCCATTCCAGCGCTGCTTCTCGCATTCTCCGTTTGGATGATGTGGAGCATCATTATTGTGCAAATGGAGAACCTGGGCTTCATGTTTACAACTGATATGGACGCTAACAAGGCGTTGCTCTATTCGCTTCCGGCAATTGCAGGTCTTGCAGGAGCAACCCTACGCATCCCGAACTCGTTTTTAATAGCCATCGGAGGAGGGAGGAATGTAACCTTCATCAATACGTTTTTATTATTAATTCCTGCAATCGGAACTGCAATCGCACTTCAGGACATACATACACCCTATATTATTTTTGCTATCCTGGCAGCCACTTCCGGGTTTGGAGGGGGGAATTTTGCCAGTTCCATGTCGAATATCAACTTTTTCTTCCCAAAGAAGATGGCAGGTACTGCCCTCGGACTGAACGCCGGTTTAGGTAATCTGGGTGTCAGCGTCATGCAGTGGCTGCTTCCGATCACCATGGGATTTGCACTTTTCGGTACATTCGGAGGCGAAGGATTACCCATGCAAATCGCTTTAAAAAGCAAAGCTGTAGGAGCATTGGTATTTATCCAGAATGGAGGGTGGACCTGGGTGCCGTTGCTAATCATAACTACAATTGCAGTCTTTTTTGGGATGAATAACCTGTCATCTGCTTCTCCCGGACTTTCATCCAACCTGAAGGGGATGATGCGGACCCTGTACCTGGTGTTGCTGGGTGTGGTAGCTGCTGCCGTTGGAGCGTACCTTCTTGTCATCCTGAAATGGAGTATGTGGATCGTACTACCTATCACTATTGGCCTTGCCATGGTATTGCTTAAGTTTCTTTCACCTTCCGAGATTAAGGGAAACCTCCAGAACCAGTTCAAAATATTCAACAATAAACACAACTGGATCATGACGGTACTTTATGTCATGACCTTCGGATCGTTTATCGGATTCGCAGGAGCCTTTCCAAAGCTCATCCAGGATGTATTCGGATATCTGCCCAGCGGTGCGGTTAATCCTAATGCCCCAAATCCGCTGGCCTGGGCCTGGATTGGACCGTTTCTCGGGGCTGTGATCCGGCCTGCAGGAGGATGGTTGTCTGACAAGATCAACAGCGGATCCAGGGTTACTCAATGGTCGACTGTGCTTCAGATCCTCTCTGCCATCGGGGTGGCTTACTTTATTATCCAGGCCAGGCAAAGTCCTAGTCCGGAGGTTTATTGGGTCCCCTTCTTCATTCTTTTTCTCCTGCTCTTCATTGGAGCCGGTATCGGAAATGGATCTACATTCCGCAGTATCCCCTATATATTCAGCAAGGAGTTAGCAGGTCCGGTCCTTGGGTGGACATCTGCAATTGCTGCCTATGGGGCATTTATCATTCCAAAGATATTCGGTCAGCAAATCCAGCACAAAACACCGGAATACGCGATGTATGGATTTGCCGTCTATTATTTGGTGTGTCTTGCCCTGAACTGGTACTACTATGAAAGAAAGAATTCCGGCATCAAGTGCTGAGATGGTTAATGATAGTGTAAAGGAGGGTAATCAATAATGTGCAGTTTATCCTGGATTCAAAGCTGCAAAGCCTTAGGATTCAGGATATTATTTTCTAAATGGACATGAACATGTATATCATCCTCAAACTGTTGCAATAGTTTAAACGTTACATGGTAAGTATGACATCCATCATCAGGTACCTTATACTGCTTTGTTATTTCATTAATCCTATCTATTGCACCTCCGACATATTCATGTTCTTCATTCATTCGACTTATTTCAGAATGGATTAACTCTCTGGTATGCTGCGAGTTATTCTTAAGTCCCTCTTTAATTGCAGGGAAGAGAACCTCTTCTTCTTTTTTAAGATGTTGCAAAAGTTTAACGTTCAATTCTTCAAATATCTCAGCAACCTCAAGCAATTCCGTATGATGCCCACCATGTACCGAAGCTATTTTTCGAGTATAAAGAACCAGTTCGGGCAGGGTTTTTAATACATATTTATGGTGAGTATTTTCAATGTAATCAGCAAGAAAATCCAATGTCCATTCGTTGAAATTCTGGCCTGGATTTATGGGGGAAGACTCAAGAAATTGCAACTGTTCAGCAACTATCGCAGGCTTTAGATTTTTTTCAGCACATGCTTGTTCAAGAGATTTTTTGCCTCCACAACAAAAATCAATCCCATAATTTTTAAATACTTCTGCTGTTCTGAAATCATCGGCAACAATCTCTCCCAGCTGTCTGGTAAAATACTTCTCTTTAATCATATCTATAGGTTTATGTCATAAGTTTTTTCGTGTTTTCTGCGAAATAATTCAGATCCAGAATCCTAATCTCTTTCCCTTGGATCTTTATGTGATTTTGCTCGTCCAGATCTCCTAATATTCTGACTACGGTTTCATAAGTTGTTGCAGATAGTGCAGCCAGATCTTTTCTTGACAAAGAGAAATTTAAACGGGTCTCGTCTTCCTTTTTCATCCCAAAGGTCTCAATAATTTCATTTATTGAATAAATTAGCTTGCCTGATGCATGCATTTTTTGAAAACTCTTGTACCTGATCTCTGCCTTTTTTAATTTCGCAGTCAATAAATTAATGATAAAGTGTATCATCTCTTTATTTGATTCGAGGACAATCCTGAAAATATCAGCCGGGAAAAAAGTAATTTCACTTTCCGAAAGCGATTCCGCGGTTACTGAATAAACATTCTCAGGTTCGCCCAATGACCGGCATTCCAAAATATTTTCTTTCGTAATCAAATCGACAATCCATTCTGATTTGCCGTCAAAATCGTACACTTTGATAAACCCTGAGAAAACAGTAAAAACTCCTTTTATCTGGTCTCCTTTTGAAAATATTTTTTCTCCCGGTTCAACCTGGTAAGTAATCTTATGTTCCGAAAGAAAGTGCCTCCACTCATCAGAACAGTATTTGTTGATAAAGCAGTTCAATCGAATGCAATTACTGCATTTTCTCTCTGATTCAATGATGTTCATACCCCCAGCTGATATTACTCATTTCCAAAATATCATGGTACAAATAACAGATATTTTTATACAACAACCAAACAAATTCATCTGTATTATATGACGAATGTCATATTCTTGGAGTATTATTATTGTCCAAACTGATACAATTTTAATTATTGCTCATAAAGGAAGCATGTACAGATTCATGCAATGTAAGTAATTTAGACTGAAAATAAATTCAGGATTTTTTAAATATTTATAATGACGAACGTCATATTCATCGAAAATTTACTCTTATCTTTGGTTCCGAATAAAGATGGTCGCGAAAAATCATACCTATGAGATTTTTTATTCCACTGATAACATTTCTTTTATTTACTTTAATAATTTGTGAAGCACAAAACAAAACAGCTTTTTCAGGCGACACGAATGTGCAAAAAGCCCTGCCTTCGATGCGTTCTGATGTTGAACTTTTTGAGTCGTGTGCCAGATGCCATACAATTGGCAAAGGAAAACTAATCGGTCCCGACCTGGCAGGAGTCAAAGCAAGGCATTCTGAGGAGTGGCTAATCAATTTCATTCAGACTTCAGACTCTGTAATTGCCTCCGGCGATACATCAGCTACCAGGCTCTATGAAGCGTATAACAAACTCCCGATGCCTCGGCACGACTATTCCAGGGATGAGGTCAAATCGCTGATTCATTTCATTGCATTAGAGACAAGAAAATCAGAAGCGGACCCCAACTTCCTGGATAATGATTTCAGTTTTGCACATCATTCAAACACCTGGCCTTTTATCATTGGAGTTTTGTTTCTTCTTTTTGGAATTTTGGATTTGGCATTTATTAAATTGATGAAGTTCAAATTTGTTAATGTCATTCTGATTCTAGCCGGCTTGACCATCTCAGGAAAAGCCGTTACAGAAGAGGCGATTTATTTGGGCAGAAGCCAGGGATTTGAACCGGATCAGCCGATCAAATTCTCTCATAGAATTCATGCAGGAGAGAATAAAATAGACTGTCAGTATTGCCACACTGGTGCCGGTGAAAGCCGGTATGCGCTTGTGCCGTCGGCAGACGTGTGCCTGAATTGTCATAACGTTATCCGCAACGGACCAAATACGGGGGAAGAGGAGATCAATAAGATTCACGAAGCCTTTGAACAAGGGATACCAATTAAATGGGCCAGGGTATACAGTATGCCCGACCATGTTTTTTTCAGCCATTCGCAACACGTCAATGCCGGAAAAGTGGAGTGCAAGGATTGCCACGGCGAAGTGGAGAAGATGGGCAGGATACAACAGGTAAATGATTTGAGCATGGGCTGGTGCATCGACTGCCACCGGACACGTAAAGTGCAGTTTGACAATGGGTACTACCTATCCTACAAACAACACGAAGATCTGTTATCCGGAAAAATAAAAGAGGTTACAGTAGAGGAGGTTGGCGGGCTTAACTGTCAGAAATGCCATTATTAATCTGACGCAAAACAAACCCACGAAAAACTTTGTGCATAGCATGAAAAAATATTGGAGAAGCATAGAGGAGCTGGAAGAGGATTCAACCATTGAAAAGTCGCCGGAACGGGAATTCCCAACAGAGGTGACTGCCGGGGGAAATATGGATCTGCCTGGGACGACCACCACCCGACGCGATTTTTTGAAAATGCTTGGTTTTGGAATTGGATTTGTAACATTTGCTGCAAGCTGCGAAAATCCGATCAACAAAGCCATCCCCTACCTGATCAAACCTGAAACAATCATCCCCGGGAATGCGAATTATTATGCTTCGACCTTTTTCGACGGAAATGACTACTGCAGCATCGTTGTGAAAACACGCGAAGGACATCCGATTAAAATTGAAGGCAATGAGTTGTGCTCAATTACATCAGGCGGCACAAACGCAAGGGTTCAGGCATCAGTTTTAAGTTTATATGACAGCTTCCGGATTAAGAATCCCCTTAAAAGCAGACTGGAATCAACCTGGGAAGAGGTTGATGGAGATATTGTTGCAAAACTTGATGAAATTGCGGGAAAAGGAGAAAAGATCGTCATTCTCTCCTCTTCTGTTATCAGCCCTTCAACCCAAAGCATTTTTACCGATTTTATAAGAAAATACCCCACAACAGAGGTAATTTATTATGACTCCATCTCTGCATCAGGAATGATTGAGGCAAATCAACAAAACTTCGGACAGCCCTTCCTGCCGTCATACCGTTTTGATAAAGCCAGGTTAATCGTTAGTTTCGGGGCCGATTTTCTTGGCAATTGGCTTTCGCCGGTTGAATATACAAAGCAATACTCAAAGACCAGGAAAATAAGCAAAGCAAATCCGGTCATGTCAAGGCATATTCAGTTTGAATCAACACTTACCCTTACCGGAAGCAACGCTGATTACAGAATACCGGTCAATCCATCGCAGGAGGCCGGAACGATCCTGAACCTATACAACGGGATAGCTCAGAAAGCGGGAAAAGCAACAATAAACGCTCCCGCTTCCACGATCAATATGGACTCTCTTGTCGATGAGCTATGGGCATCAAAGGGCAGGTCGCTTGTTGTTTCCGGTTCGAACGATGTCAATATCCAGCTTGTCGTAAACGATCTTAACCACATGCTTGGCAACTACGGTAAGACCCTGGATATTAACAAACCGGCATATACAAAACAGGGTATCGACAGTCAAATGGAGCACCTTGTTGAGCGCATGGGAAAAGGCGAAGTTGGAGCTTTATTGATGTATAACGTTAACCCAGCATATGACTATCAAAATTCAGGGGCTTTTTCGGAGTCACTCAGTAAGACTCAGCTCTCAATTTCATTTTCAGAAACGTTGAATGAAACGGCAAAACTTGCCACCTATGTTTGTCCCGATTGCCATTACCTGGAATCGTGGAATGACTCTCAACCGAAAAAAGGGGTTTACAGCCTGACACAACCGGTTATCAACAAACTTTTTAATACCAGGCAGGCACAGGAGAGTCTGATGATCTGGTCGGCAACCGGAAACAGGGCTGACACTGGTGAACCAACATCTGAGACTGTTGCCAAAGAGGATGCTTATTACACCTATATTAAAGATTACTGGAGATCGGTTCTTTTTCCAAAGCAGGAGAAATATATCCTGTTCTCCGAGTTCTGGGACAATGCACTCCAGGCCGGAGTGTTTACAGTTGATCAGGCAGTAGATACGTTTAACCTGAACAATTCTCAGGATGTCGCCGGTTATACCCGTGTAAGCCTGGACGCTTGCGTATCACAACTTGAACCTCCGGAAGCCGGAGAGAGAGATATAGAATTCACATTGTACGAAAGTATCGGTTTGGGAGACGGAAGACAAGCCAATAATCCCTGGCTGCAGGAGCTTCCCGACCCGGTTTCAAAGGTATGCTGGGACAACTACCTCGCCGTTTCAAAAACATTTGCAGATAAAAACAGGTTGAAATTAGGAGATATTGTAATCGTGAACGACCTGTTTGAATTACCCGTACTCATTCAGGCAGGCCAGGCGGACAATACGGTTTCAATCGCCCTGGGATATGGCAGGAGCAGTGCAGGGAAGGTAGCAGACGGTCTGGGACAAAATGCCTTCAGACTGGTTCAAACCAAGGGAACCAGGCTGTATAGCGGTCACAATATTAACCTCGTACCAACCGGCGTCAATTATATCTTCGCCCTCACTCAGACCCATCACACACTGCATGGGCGCAACCACGTTCACACAGCTCTGCTCAAAGATTACAAAGAAAATCCATCTTCAGGAAACGAAGCACACCTTCTGGCTGAGGAGAAAAAACAATCCCTCTACGGTGAAAGGGAATTTAAAGGGCATCACTGGGCCCTGGCGATTGATCTGAACCTTTGCACCGGATGCAGCGCCTGCGTGATTGCCTGCCAGGCCGAGAACAATGTGGCTGTGATCGGTCGCGATGAAGTAAGAAAAAAACGTATCATGCACTGGATCAGGATTGACAGGTACTATGCCGAAAAGGCGGAAGACCCGGAAGTTTTTTTTCAGCCCGTCATGTGTCAGCAATGTGACAATGCCCCATGCGAAAATGTTTGCCCCGTGGAGGCCACACAGAACAGCAAAGAGGGGCTGAACGACATGATTTACAACAGATGTATCGGTACACGCTACTGCATGAACAACTGCCCCTATCGTGTGCGCAGATTCAACTGGTTCGAATATGCAAACAACGATAAGTTTGATTACAACATGAATAGCACTCTCGGAAAAATGGTGCTGAACCCGGATGTGGTGGTCAGATCCCGAGGCGTAGCGGAAAAGTGTTCATTTTGCATTCAACGGATCCAGGAGAAAAAACTGGGTGCAAAACTGGAGAACAGAGAACTTAAAGATGGAGAGATCAAACCGGCATGCCTTCAGTCATGCCCTGCGAATGCAATCGTATTCGGAGATCGGAACATGCAGGATAGCGAAATTTCCAAAGCCTTTGCAAATGAACGAAATTACTTTTTACTGGAGGAGGTCAACACACAACCTTCCGTTGGCTACCTGACAAAAATCAGGAATACAGAAAGCAACAAACATGAAACATAATACGGTTTAATTATTAAGGATATTTTAGTGTAATCCATGTACAATACAAAAGTAAGGGGAGTACTTGTTGAAGGCAATAAATCGTATGCCGATATTACCAGGGACATTATTGAACCCATCGAAAGTAAAGTCCCGGATTGGTGGAAATATGCTTTTATCATCAGCATTGGCGCTTTGCTGTTTGGCGTTTGGGCTTCTTATATAACCATTTCTGAAGGCATTGGCACCTGGGGATTGAACAATTCAGTGGCCTGGGGTTGGGGGATTATCAATTTTGTATGGTGGATTGGTATCGGGCACGCAGGAACGGCATTTTCAATCTTCCTGCTGATCGTTCGTCAAAAATGGAGGACCTCTATCAACAGGGCTGCTGAAGCAATGACGGTATTCGCTGTTCTTTGCGCCGGCCTGTTTCCTCTTATTCACATGGGACGCATCTGGATGGCATTTTATATCATGCCCTATCCGAATACCAGAGGTCCGATTTGGGTTAACTTTAACTCACCCCTTTTCTGGGATGTAGTCGCTATCAGTACATACCTGATGGCCTCCGCGGTATTCTGGTATGTGGGGATGATCCCTGATTTCGCAACCATCCGTGATAAGACTGCCTCGAAAATACGAAAAGCGATCTATGGTTTTCTGAGTTTCGGATGGGTGGGCTCTGCACGCGGCTGGCTTCGTTTTGAAGCGCTGGCTATGATTCTCGGTGGACTTACAGCCCCGCTGGTCATCTCCGTTCATTCTATTGTAGCTATGGACTTTGCTACCTCGGTCATGCCAGGCTGGCATACAACGGTATTCCCACCCTACTTTGTAATTGGCGCCATATTTTCAGGTTTCAGTATGGTGCTTACACTGATGATTATCATCCGGACAGTTTATAAGTATCAGTCGTACGTTACCGACAGCCACATAAACGCCATTGCCAAAATTCTTGTTTTCATCAGTTTGATTATGGGAACAGCCTACAGTACCGAAATCTTTATTGCCTGGTATTCAGGCAGTGAGTATGAATACTATACCTTTTTCAACAACCGTATTTCCGGCGATTATACCATCGCTTTCTACGGAATGATCATCTGTAACGCGATCATTCCTCAGCTTTTCTGGTTTAAGAAGATCAGAAAAAATATAATCCTTGTATTTATCATCTCCCTGTTTGTCAATCTTGGCATGTGGTTTGAAAGATATGTAATCGTAGTTACTTCACTGTCAAAAGATTATCTGCCGTCTAACTGGTCAACCTATACTCCCACTGTTGTAGAGATAGGTGTTTATGTTGGCACACTCGGTCTGTTTATTTGCGGGGTACTTCTGTTTCTCAAATTCATCCCCATGATTGCCATCCACGAAGTAAAAGGAATTTTAAAACCCACAAGCAATGGTCGGTACCATAAAAAATAATAACATTTTCGGGGTTTTTGATGATGAGGATGTATTCCTGTCAGCCATGAGAAGTATGGAAGAGACAGGTATCAGGATAAAGAATGTTTTTACCCCTTACCCGATACCGGAAGTGTTCAGAATAATGGGACTGAAAACCAGAATGCCTTACGCTGCATTTATCTACGCTACAATAGGGGTCATCCTCACCTACGCTTTCTTGTATTGGACCTCGGTAATTGATTACCCGGTTATCATTGGTGGAAAACCTACTAACACGCTTTCATTCGTGATCATCCTGTTTGTAATGACGATAAATATCGGGATCGTGATGTCGCTGGTCACTTTTTTTATCATACAAAAGCTTGGCCCGGGAAAATCTGCCCGAATAGTACACAAAGGGATCACCGACGATAAATATGTAATCGTTATCGAAAAAACCAAAGAGATGTCAAAGGAAGATTCGCAACGAATTAATTATACCTTGTTTGAATACGGAGCAATAGAGGTGGGAGAAAAAGAACATGTTGAAAATATTTGATACCATTATCTTTATGCAAAATAAGCCAGGACATAGGATCACTATTTTTACCCTCACTATCCTACTGATTTTTTCTGGTTGCAGCAGGGAGAACAGAAATCATCCGGGCTATAGGTATCTCAATGACATGGCTCCTTCGGTACCCTACGACTATTATTCGGAAAATCCGAATTTTGCTGATGGAGCAACAGCCCAGGCCCCTGTTCCGGGTACGATTCCAAGAGGAGCCATCCCGTATCCCTATCCCCGAACTGATGCCGGGCAAAAACAGGCTGGCGCTGAACTCAAGAATCCGCTGATTGCATCGAAAGATGACCTTGAAACAGCCAAAAAGATTTACGATGTCACTTGCATCATGTGCCACGGTGAATCAGGAAAAGGCGATGGCTTCCTGGTCTCTTCCGGAAAATTTACAACAGATGTCACTTCACTGGTAGGTGAATTTGTACAGAATAAACCTGACGGAGAGATCTACCATGTGATCACAATGGGTTCTTTATCTGGTTTCATGGGATCACACAGCGCGCAAATTAAACCTGACGACAGATGGAAGATAGTGGCCTACATTAAAAATAAACTGCAGACCAATTAACTTAACGAGAATATATTCTAGTACAACCCAAATGACCATTGACAAAGCATATACCGTTCCCCCCGGATTAAGAGTTCTTTCATTGCTCCTGATCGTTACCGGTATAGCCACGTTCACAGCTGGCATTTTGATTGACCCGCAGAGAACCTGGGCTAACTACCTGATAGATAGCTACTTTTTTATCTCTCTTGCCATTGGTGCAATGTTTTTTCTGGCCATACAATACATCACACAATCCGGCTGGTCTTCTATGTTTAACAGAGTTCCTGAAGCAATGGGAAGCTACCTTCCCTATGCAGGGGTACTGATGCTGATTTTTATCATCTTTGGCTCACACTCTATCTATCACTGGACACATCATTCTGCGGTAGAAAGCGATGTACTTCTCCAGCATAAATCGCCCTATCTGAATCTGCCGTTTTTCATTATCCGCTTCGTTGTCATTTTCGGCGCATGGATCTCACTGATGGTCCTTTTGCGCAGATTATCCCTGAAACAGGATATCGCAGGCGGTTTGACCAATTTTCACAAAAGCGAATATTACTCGAAAGTATTTATCTTTGTTCTGGCGCTCACCTTCAGTCTTGGAACCTTTGACTGGATCATGTCAATCGATGCGCACTGGTTTAGTACCCTGTTTGCGATTAAAAACTTTATTTCAGCATTTCTCCACGGTTCTGCCGTTGTTGCTTTAATAGTAATTCTCCTTTATCAGCAGGGTTATTTCCCAAAACTTAATAAAGCGCATCTTCATGATTTTTCAAAATACATGTTCATCATAGGGATTATCTGGGCCTATATGTGGTTTACACAGTATTTACTGATCTGGTACGCGAACATGCCCGAAGAGACCGTCTATTATCAAACAAGGATCAGCAGCGAGTGGAGGGTGCTTTTTTATGGTAATGTGGTGCTTAACTGGCTTTTCCCATTTCTTTTCCTGATGCTGAACAAAATAGCAGATAACAAGTATGCTCTTCTCTTTACAGCGGCCGTTTTGATGGTTGGAATGTGGGTTGATTTATATGTGCAAATTATGCCGGGATCAACAATGTCGGACACATCCCCGATGGGTTTAAACTCCATCGGATTAGTTGAAATAGGCACATTCCTTGGATTTTTGGGAGTATTTACCTTTGCTGTATCGAGATCGCTCAGCAAGGCAAATCTGATTCCCGTGAAGCATCCTTACCTTGAAGAGAGTTTGATGCATGAATTACATTAAAATACGCATGGATATGAAATATTTAACTCCGCTTATCGCAACTTTTTTGTTTCTGACAGTGGCAGTTAGCGCTCAGGATGGCGCTGCGCTTTTCAATAAACATTGCAAAGCCTGCCATACGATCGGGGGAGGTAATAAAGTCGGACCGGATCTGGCAGGGATTACTTCAAAAAAGGATTTTGACTGGCTTGTTAAATTCGTAAAATCATCAAAAGACTTAATTGCAAGCGGCGATCCCGATGCAGTTGCCATTTTTGAAGAATTCAAGAAAACACCCATGCCATCTCACTCAAATTCAGTTGCGGAGATCAAGGCAATGTTGGATTATATAGCAAGCGGAGGCGTTTCTCCCGGTGGCCCGGAGATCGAAAAAAAAGAGATGTCAATGGTATTTGAACCCGATGCCGAAAAGGGAAGAAAACTGTTTACCGGAGAGCTGGCTTTTGCCAACGGAGGGCCAGGTTGTATCGCCTGCCACAGCGTCAGGCGTAACGATGTATCGTTCGGCGGACTATTGGCAATGGATTTGTCTGTCTCCTATAAGGAAAACATCGTTGAGACAATGGAAACAAGCATGCCGGCCATGATAAATTCCTACGGCAACTCGCCTCTTGCTGTGGATGAACGGGCGAATCTTGACCTGTTCCTGAAAATAACAAAGGAAGATCAGTTATATCAGTCGCCCGGACAATTCAACGGTATGTTTTTCCTTTTTGGATTTATTGTATTCGTATTCATTCTGATCATTATTCATATTTTCTGGAGAACCAACAAAAAAATTGGTGTTTTAGATAATATTTTCAAACGTCAGATACGAACTCAATAAATCATGTTTGTGAAAAAGTAAGAATTAATATCTATATGAAATGAGTTGGATACAGGATTTAATCAGACCCGGTTTCAGAGAATGGGAAGAGTTTTACCGCAACAGAAATCAACACGACAAAGTGGTACGAAGCACCCATGGTGTTAACTGCACAGGAGGCTGTAGTTGGAATATTCATGTGAAAGATGGGATCGTTGTTTGGGAAACACAGGCTATCGACTATCCCGAACTGGAAAGCTCACTTCCTCCATACGAACCAAGAGGATGCCAGCGGGGAATTTCTTTTTCCTGGTACCTCTACAGCCCAATCCGTGTAAAGTATCCACTGATAAGAGGCGCTCTTATTGATTTGTTTAAAGCGGAAAAAGAGATAACAGGCGATGCGGTAAAAGCATGGGAAAATATCCAGAACAACCCAGAGAAGAGAAAAAGATATCAAAAAGCACGAGGAAAAGGCGGATTCAGGCGCATATCCTGGGATGATGCCCTGGAGCTGATAGCCGCTTCAAATATCTATACGGTGAAGCGTTATGGTCCCGACAGAATCACAGGATTTTCTCCGATACCGGCAATGTCGATGCTAAGCTATGCAGCAGGATCGAGATTCCTACAGCTAATGGGAGGCGTCAATCTGAGCTTTTATGACTGGTACTGCGATCTTCCCAATGCATTCCCTGAAATCTGGGGAGAACAAACTGATGTAGCCGAAAGCGCTGACTGGTACAATTCAAAGTACATTGTTGCTATGGGGGCCAACCTTGGAATGACAAGAACTCCCGACGTCCACTTCTTCTCCGAAGCCAGACACAACGGCACGAAAACCGTCGTGATGTCGCCTGATTTCAATATGGTCGCCAAATATTCAGACCAGTGGATTCCAATACATGCAGGGCAGGACGGAGCCTACTGGATGGCGGTTACCCATGTGATCCTGAAGGAGTTCCACGTAGATAAAAAGACTCCCTATTTTATTGATTATACAAAAAGATATACTGACAGTCCCTACCTGGTTGAATTGGTTGAGGAAGGGGGAAAGTTTACCCCTGCCCATCTGTTGAGGGCCAATCAAATTGAAAAATACAGGAACATAGAAAACGGCGAGTGGAAATTCCTGAACTTCGACTCAGAGACAGGAAACCTTATATGTCCTGGCGGTAGCTCCGGACATCGATGGGACAGCAAACCCGGTAACTGGAACATGAAATTTGAAGATGCCGAGGATGGAACAACCTATGATCCCATTCTATCGTTGATCGACATCAGAGATGAGGTTTTTCAGGTTGAGTTTACTGAATTTGGTCTTGGTGTGAAAGCAGAACGAGGAGTCCCTGTCAGATATGTGGAGACCACCAGAGGAAGAGTTCCCGTTACTACTGTTTACGATCTGATCATGGGCCAGTATGGAATAGACCGCGGACTTGCAGGCAATTATCCTGCATCATACGATGATAAGAATGCCGCCTATACACCTGCATGGCAAGAGATTTTTACAGGAATTGGCAAGGATACGATCCTGCAGTTTGCACGCGAATGGGCAAGAACAGCTGAAGTCACCAATGGAAAATGCATGATTATCATTGGTGCAGGCGTCAATCACTGGTATCACAATAACTTGATTTACAGAGCCGGAATCATGGCGCTGATGCTTACTGGAAGCATCGGAGTAAATGGCGGAGGCATGAACCATTATGTCGGACAAGAGAAACTTGCCCCCATGGACTCCTGGTCTGCAATTATGTCGGGCAAAGACTGGCAGTCGGCTTTCAGGCTCCAGCAGGCTCCGATCTGGCACTATATACATTCAAACCAATGGCGTTACGATGGAAACCAGGCTGACTACAATACCGTTCCGAAAAACGAACTCTCGACCCAGCATACAGCCGACCTGATCGTTAAGTCTGTCAAAAATGGATGGATGCCATTTTTTCCTCAGTACACCAGAAGCAACTTCGACATCGTAAAAGATGCAGAAGAGGCAGGAGCCACCAATGATGATGAAATAAAAAAATACGTTGTAGATAAGCTGCAAAGCAAAGAGCTTGTATATGCTGTTGAAGAGCCTGATCATGAAATGAGCTTTCCCCGTATATGGTACATCTGGCGGGGAAACGCGATCAACTCAAGTGCAAAGGGACATGAATATTTCCTGAAGCATTACCTCGGGACACACAACAATGTGATTTCGGATGAAGTGGCAAACGAGTTTGTCAAAGAGATTGAATGTACAGAAGATAATCCGGAGGGAAAGATGGACCTGATTGTTGATTTGAACTTCCGGATGGATACTTCGGCTCTGTACTCGGACATCGTACTGCCTGCCGCATCATGGTATGAAAAAGCAGATTTGAACAGTACCGACATGCATTCTTTCATTCATCCGCTCTCCTCTGCAATCAACCCTGTGTGGGAAGCAAAAAGTGACTGGCTGATTTTCAGAGAGATTGCCCGTGTAACCAGTGAACTGGCTCAGGAACACCTCCCTTCTCCCATGAAAGATATCGTGAATGTACCTATCATGCATGATACAGTGGGAGAGATCTCTCAACCGGGGATCAAAGACTGGAGCAAAGGAGAGTGTGACCCGATACCGGGCAAGACAATGCACAATATCTCGATCGTTGAACGGGATTACACAAAAATTTATGAGAAATTCACCCTCCTTGGCCGGAATATTAAAAATGGTCTGGGAGCTCACGGAAATTCATATCAATGTGGTGATTACTATGATATGATGCTGGATAATCCGGATCATATACAGAGCATGGATGGTGAGATTTACCCGTCGATAAAGGATGATGTTGAAGCAGTTGAAGCCGTATTGCACCTGTCTTCACTGACAAACGGTGTCCTGAGCGTTCGGGCATACGAAAATGCTGAGAAAAAGACCGGACTAATACTCAAAGACCTGAGTGAAGGAAGTAAAGATGTGAAACTTTCATACAAAGATCTCCTGGCACAGCCTCGGCGGTATAATAATTCACCATTATGGTCGGGTTTAATGAATAACGGGAGAGCCTATTCTGCATATACTTACAATATAGAGCGCCTGGTGCCATGGAGAACACTTACAGGCCGGCAGCACTTTTATCTCGATCATGAAGGGTATATAAAATTCGGCGAACATTTGCCAACTTATAAACCCTCGCCGAAACCTGAAGTTTATGGAGAACTGAGGAAAACTGTAGTTGAAGGCAATGCCAGGGTATTGAATGTGCTTACTCCTCATGGGAAATGGCATATTCATTCAACATACGGCGACACACTACGTATGCTGACCTTGTCGAGAGGTACCGAACCATGCTGGCTAAGCGAAGCAGATGCGGAGGAGTTGGGTATCCAGGACAATGATTGGGTTGAAGTACACAACGACAATGGCGTTTACTGCACACGGGCCTGTGTGAGCGCACGTATTCCCAAAGGAGTATGCATCGTATACCATTCACCCGAGCGCACATACCAGCTTGCAAAATCACAGGTTCGGGGTAACCGTAGAGGTGGAGGACACAACAGCCTTACCCGCATTCACCTGAAGCCAAATCTGCTGGTAGGCGGTTACGGCCAGTTTACCTACCATTTCAATTACTGGGGCCCCGTTGGGGTAAACAGAGACACCCACGTGGTGGTCCAAAAAATGAGCAAAGTTGTTCTTGATGAACATTAAACATGAATCATAGACTATTCAATACAAAATAAGATGGACGTAAGATCGCAAATATCAATGGTATTCCATTTAGACAAATGCATTGGATGCCATACCTGTTCGATTGCGTGTAAGAATATCTGGACTGACAGAAAAGGGGCTGAATATATGTGGTGGAATAATGTGGAAACAAAGCCCGGAACCGGATATCCGACGAAGTGGGAAGATCAGAAAATTTATAAAGGAGGATGGGAAAAAAAAGGCAACTCAGTTGACTTGATCGGCGCAGGCAAGACAAAGGGAATGAGCAGGATCTTCCACAACCCGAACCTGCCCGTTATGAATAACTATTATGAGCCATGGACCTATAAATACTCCTATCTTTTTGATGCGCCTGAAGGTGATGACCAGCCTGTAGCCAGAACAATATCTCTTGTAACCGGCGAGCCGATTGACGTAAAAGCCGGGCCGAACTGGGATGATGACCTGGGTGGTTCCATTGACTATGCCCGGCAGGATGTAAACATGGAGACACTCACCGAAGCAGAAAAACAGGCGATGTTCCAGCTGGAAAGGATGGTTATGTTTTATCTCCCAAGGATATGTAACCATTGTCTCAATCCATCATGTGTGGCATCATGCCCGTCAGGAGCCATCTACAAACGCGGGGAAGACGGTATCGTACTCATCAACCAGAAACGATGCCGTGCATGGAGAATGTGTATAACAGCCTGTCCTTACAAAAAAAGCTACTACAACTGGAATACCGGCAAATCAGAGAAATGCATCCTCTGCTTCCCGAGGGTTGAAACCGGACAGGCTCCTGCGTGCATGCACACGTGTGTGGGTAGAATCCGATACCTGGGTGTCATGCTCTATGATGCCGACAGGATTAAAGAAATTGCTTCATGCGATACCGGTGATTTGATTGAAAGACAGTTGGAAATTTATCTGGATCCTTTTGATCCGGTAATCATTGCTGCAGCAAAAAAGAATGGCATCGCCGATTCAACTATTGATGCTGCTCAGAAATCTCCGGTGTACAAATTCGTAAAAAAATGGGGGATAGCTCTGCCCCTTCATCCAGAATTCCGGACCCTTCCAAATTTGTTCTATGTTCCGCCATTATTGCCCACCATGGCAAGCACTTCAGGTGGATTGTACGACAGTACTACGGATTCCCTCTGGGGGAAAGCTGAAGATACACGACTTCCCCTCAGATATCTGGCAAGTCTGTTTACTGCCGGCGATACAGAAAAGATCAAGGAGGTGCTCCGAAAACTTCAAGCCGTCAGATTACACCGCCGGGCAGTAACGGTGGGTGATCTGGATAAAAAAGAGACTGAAGAGGCGATGAAGCGCTCGAACCTTGATAGTGAAATGGCCGATGCTATTTTCAGGCTCACTTCACTTGCCAAATTTGAACAACGGTTTGTTATCCCTGACGCGCATAGGGAAGAGGCAATTGAGATGATTGAAAATACCGGAGATGTGAAAGGAGATGCCGGTTTTGGATTTTTAAGTAAACCGAACAGAGGGTTGTAAAGCACACAAACAATGGAGCATTATTCAGCATTGGCATGCCTTTTTACCTATCCTGGCAAAGGATTGGCAAAAGATGTTGCAAATGTGAAAGAGATTTTACTAAAAGATTACCCTGAAAAACTGGGAAACATCAATGCTTTTTTATCTTTTGTCGAAGAGACTCCTCTTGAAACACAATCCGAGTATTATATTAAAACATTTGATGTACAAGCGTTATGTTATCTTGATATCGGATATATCCTATTCGGGGAAGATTACAAGAGAGGTGAGTTTCTTGTGAATTTACGAAGTGAGCACAAAAAAGCTGCAAACAACTGTGGATCTGAACTTGCAGACCATTTGCCAAACATGCTGAGGTTGTTGCCGAAAATTGCGGACCGGGGTTTTGCCGGGGAGCTTGGTTATTGTATCATGATCCCGGCCCTGAAAGAGATGCTGAAGAATTTCAAAGTGGAAGACAATATTTACAGGGGGAATCTTGAAATACTGCTTAATGTATTGGAAGTCGATTTTAAAGGACTTGATTTTCCGCAATTCCGCATAAATAACAAAGACAAAACAGATTTCCTAAAACATCTTAAAAAATGAGTGATTTTTTCTTTATCGGACTACCCTACGGATCCATAGTTATCATGGTAATCGGTACAATATACAGGTATCGCTCTTCTCAATTCGGGTACTCGTCCCTCTCCTCACAGTTTCTCGAGAGCAATAACCTGTACAAAGGAATACGTCCGTTTCATTGGGGCATTATATTTTTATTCTTCGGGCACCTTGTTGCTTTCCTTTTCCCCCGGAGTGTTTTGATTTGGAATGGAGATATATTACGACTTCTCATCATTGAAATTACAGCTTTTGGATTCGGACTCCTCACACTCTGGGGACTGATCATACTCATCATCCGAAGAGTTCAGACAAAAAGAATCCACGCGGTAACATCCAGGATGGATGTAGTGGTATATATCATCTTGCTGGTTCAGGTAATTACAGGCCTGTTCTCTGCTTATCTTTACCGCTGGGGAACCTCCTGGTTTGCATCCGTGATGTCGCCTTACCTTAAATCCCTCTTCATATTTTCGCCCGACACAGCTGCACTTCAGGCTATGCCTTTATGGGTACAGATTCACGTTGTTTCGGCATTTACCATGCTTGCACTCATTCCCTTTACCAGGTTTGTTCATATCCTGGTTTATCCTCTGCTGTATTTCTTCAGAAGCTATCAGCGTGTAGTCTGGAACTGGGATAAGAATAAAATCCGGAATTCCTCCAAAATGAATGTCGGAAAACCTCCTGAAAACAACTAATTTATTTAGAGCAAACGATTATACCAAACCCGGGCGCATGCAGTTTTTTAAGTTCAGCGCTTTTAAATCCGGATTTTCGGGTGAATGCATCAACTTCAATTTTTGAATAGGTTTTCCCCCCTGCCTGATGCAGAAGATTTAATGCCATATAGGAGGTTGTCGCCTTTGACAATTGAGAACTGCCTCCTATTCCTTTTATCTGGTCAAGTATTACATAGATCCCTCCGATGTTCAGGGAATTGTAGACCTTTTGAGCAAGCGCTTCGTTTTCGGACGGATTTAGTCCATGAATTATGTTGAAAGCAAGGATGATATCATTATTTTCAGGAAGTTCATCATTCATAAAGTCCGAAGCAAGAAATGAAACACTGCTACTGGCATTATACTGAACAATACATTCTTCCGCATATTTTTTTACCGGAGGCAGGTCCATAATTGTCGCTTTCAGATTAGGATTTCGTTTACAAATCTCAATACTATATAACCCGTGAGAACCACCAAGGTCGAGCATCTTTAATGCACTTTTAGCAACAGGTACTTTTCCTGCAACTTCTTTATAATTTGTCCTTGAGATGTCAATCATAGCTCTTGAAAATAATTCCCACTCATGATCGGACATCTCTTCAAGCATGGTTGATTGAGGATTTTTGCCTAATCTAACCGTTTCATCTAAATGAATATATCCCTTATACAAATAATCACAGAACAAAATGAAATTACGGAAGTTTTTAGGCGACCCGGGGGATAGGTTTTTGAATCCCCTTTTCGTAAAGGCATACTGGTCGCCTTTTTTTTGAACATAACCCAAGGCATCTAAACAGTCAAGGATTAATTCTGCACCCGTCTCACTTACATTAGCTGAGCGGGCAATACTCCCAACATCCTTATATTCCATGGTAAGCTGATCGGCAATTTTCAACTTTACGGAACAACCCAGCGCAAAACCCAGCCCGACAGAGGATGAAGCATCAGCAAAAGGATGCGGTATAACATCATTAGACAATAGTATTTTTTCAATCAATGAATATTTGTAAATCATTTTGCAGGTGTTAATTAGACTACTGCAAAATTGAGGAACCCTGACCTTAAAGAATTGTATAATTCGGACAAGTTAAAGGCTGAGTGTAAATATGTCCGGGAAGGCCACTCATTGTTTTCCGGTATTCTTTTGGTGTCATACCGGTAAAAGACCTGAACTCTCTGATAAAATGAGATTGGTCGTAATATTCTGCATAAAACCCGATTTCGGTTAATGACAGGTTGGCATAATGTAATAAATTCAAGGCGTTAAGATACTTGTGATAAAGGATAAACGCTTCAGTGTTCATTCCTAACCATTCAACAGCCAGTCGCCTCAAATGCCTTTCGGAGTAATTGTACTTTCGGCAGATATTATTGACCTTCATGGTTATAATTTCATTGTCAAAGTAAAACCTGCTAACGCGGGTTATTTCCGTTTTGTGTTTTACCGCAGCAATTTTACGATTAAACCATTTCAGAATGTAATTCACCTGATCATTAAATGCCGATGTTGAGGCAATCTGATAAAACAATGGTTCAAGCGATTTGCAGATAAGAGATCCATCAATAACCCTGTCATTAAACTCTTTTACAGGTACGTTAAATAGAAATTTTAAGACAAAAACATTTAACTGGAGACCCAAAAACAGTTGATGCCCATGTTTTATTAAATTGACCGGAATACTATTTACCCCGTTAATAACACAACGCGGTAAAGGGTTAATATTTTCAGTATTTAAGGTAAAAAAGAGGGTTGTTTCTGTCAGGTTGAAGATGATTTCTGCGTTCCCTTTAGGAAGTATAGTTTCAAGCCTTTCATGTGAATTAAATTCATTCATCCGCCATATACATTTGATTAAGCTCCTTTCAAGATCATTTTCAGGCACGTATATATCAGTTGTATTGACCATTCTATGCGTTTCCTAAGGGAAAGACAAATGTATTAAAATATTTTTATAAAAAGACTAGAAGGTCTTTTAGTATTATAAATATTTTGCCTACTTTTGTGTCATACAAAATGCTTATGTTCAGTAAGGAAACCGAATATGCTCTCAGAGGTTTGGTGTATATACAAACACAGAATATTCTGGGCAACAGACCGGGAACTGATGAAATTGCCAGGGAAATTGAAGCCCCGCGCTTTTATACCGCAAAAATACTGCAGCGTTTAGTCAGGATGGGGTTTTTGATGTCACTTAAAGGGAAAGGCGGTGGGTTCTTTTTCGATAAAAAAAAACCTGAACTAACCATAAAAGAGTTAATTCTTGCCACCGAGGGAGATAAGATTCTCACAGGTTGCGGTTTTGGACTCAATAATTGCACTCCTGACCGCCCATGTAAGTTGCATGAACAATATATACTTATCAGAGAGGATATTGACAAGCTGGTCTCTTCCGAAACGATTCAATCGCTTGCAAAAAAATAAAAAAATAACTTAAAAAAATCAACCATGAAAAATGTAACACAGGTTCTGTCTGATGAACATCAAACCATCCTCAAGGTAATTGATGTTGTGCTTGAAAAATGCGACCAAATGGAAAAGAGTGGCGAATACGATGCCGGTTTTTTCGAAAAAGTCATCCAATTTATCAAGAGTTATGCCGATGGCTTCCATCATGCAAAAGAGGAAGATATACTTTTTAAAGCCATGCTTGAAAATATGGACCACATGCATTGCAATCCTATTCCAGTGATGCTGCACGAGCACGATGCCGGCAGGGAATACGTGAAAGGGATGGAAGAGGCGATGCAGAGTGGAAACAGTAAAGGACTCATTGAAAATGCAAGAGGCTATTGCTACCTCCTTCAGAGTCATATTGAGAAAGAGGACAACATTTTATACCCCATGGCCGAACAGGCTCTTGATGATCTGCAGAAGGAGGAGGTAGAGAAATTATACAGCTCCGTAAACAAAGGAGATTTTCTTAAGGAAGATATTCAGGGACTTATTTTTCCTTAATGTCGTAAGCCATGAGGACATTTCCATGGCGGATGTATAGGATCCCATCGTTGATAACGGGGTGTGCGAAATGTTATTCAGGATCACAAATCCTCCCATATAGTTGTCGATCCCTTTGTTTCGCCATACCTGCCTGATCTTTGTTCCATCGTCGAGAAGCTCAAGTTTCACGGAGCCATTTCCGTCACCAGCAATATAATAGATAAACCCATCTTCATACCACGCCGAATTGCTGTGGGTATCTCCATTTCCCGGTTTTCTCTCCGATGGAGGGATGTTCACCTGATCATGGCTCCAAAGAAGTTTTCCGTTCCGGGTATCGATGCCAAGGAACGAATAGGCAGTAAAAAGTACAAGGATATCACGTTTTGGTAAGTGAATCAGGACTGGAGAGTTGTAGCCGGAACGCTCACCATTTCCCTTACATACCCATCTGATATCTCCTGTAAACCTGTCAAGGGCTACCACATTGGTATCTGGTCCGCCTGGCGTAATAAAGACCAGGTTTCCATCAGGATCGAAGGTAAACAGAAACGCTGTATCATTAACTTCTCCGGTAATATAAAGGATATCTCCGGCAACCGTAGGGGAGCCATACCCATTCCCAATGCCTTCGTAAACCCTGATCAACATGGGTCCCTCTGCCGGCCAGCTGTTCTGCAAGCCTGTATCGGGATAGATACCGCGTCGGTCAGCTCCCCGCCACTGGGTTGAAACCTGGGAAATGGAGGTCAGTGGGAAGAGAAATGCCAGAAAAACAACCATAATGAAATCGCCTAATGCGATATAACGTGGGATTCTTTGAGTAATTGAGGTCATGTTTTATAAAATCAGTGTTTGCTGTATGGAAATCCTATTTGCTATGTTGAGCGTGTTGTTGGGTTGGCTCACAATATGAGAATTTACCATTTGCAAATTACTCCCCATTCCAGGGCTGGGAAGATATGAGGACCGGAACGGACCTGCTGAACATCATAGCTGAATCCGATAGCTGCGTTAATACCGATGTATTTGTTGAAAAACCAGTCACCACCTGTTGTTAAGGAGGGCCCGTGCAGAACAACCTCTCTGGTTCCATAATATTGGGGAGATGAATAGTCATAATACCTGTTATCCCTGGCCACCAGGAAAGTACCATACTGAAGGTCGATGTATAATCCTCTGAAATAGTAGAATTTCAGCCCGCCGCTAACCAAAAAATAGGTATGATCAATGTTACGCATGGCAGGGAAAATCCCTCCACCAACATGCCAGCCAAATCCAAGCTCTTTCCCGATACGCCCCTGGTAGCGGATACCTATCCAGCCATAACTGGGACCGTGGCCGAGGGCAAAGCTGGCAAAATAACGGTTGCTGCCGTATTTGAAAAAGTTGTTCTTCGCAATCCACTTCTTCTCAACGGGATCACGCGGATCGGGATCAAAGAACTCCTCTGTACCATTCTGATACCGGATCATGTATACAGTTGCCGGGTTAATCACATGGACAGGCCCATCCTGGTAGTTGTACTCTTTGTATTTAATATCGAGCTTACTTACCTCCTCTATTTTGGCTTCAATCTTTTCACCGGAGCGCAGGTAGACCATATCCTGGCTTAAAGAGATAATTGGGATAAAAAACAGGCAGGAAATAATGACCGAAATAGAAAGACAAGTTTTCATAAAATGAGGATTAGATGTTATTGTGAAGTAAATGTATATATTTTTTGTTTAAACATATTTATTTTATTTTTGATCCTGTTCTTAAACCTAAACCAATAAACCGAGTATCAACCAAAAATCTAAAAGTATGAAAAAAAATTCTCAAAACGTTGGATTATCCATCTTATCCGGGTCTCTTCTCCTGCTATTTTTTGTCTTCATCATCTCCTGTAAGCCAATGAAGCAGAAAGAGTTAACAAAAGAAGAAGTTGTAGCGCTGGTAACGGATGGAGTCGCCATGATCCAGGAAAAAGGTGAAGCAGTATTCTCTGACTTTGAAAAAACGGGAAGTAAATGGAGGGCTGGAGATGCCTATATTTTTGTTACAGACATGGATGGACAATTTGTCGTTCACCCGAATCCCGAGCTGGTTGGAGTCGATATGATTGATATGGAGGATGATAACGGAAAGCCGATCATGCAATGGTTTATTAAAAAGGCCAAAAGCGAAAAAAAAGGAGGCTGGACCCATTACTTATGGAAAAAACAGTGGGAAGAGGTTCCTGCATGGAAGTCAACCTTTGTTGAGCTGGCAACAGCTCCTGATGGAAGTGAGTATGTAGTTGGTTGCGGGGCATACGATATCGCGATGGAAAAGGAATTTGCCATGGAAGCAGTTAATGAAGCAATAGATCTGATGATTGCAGAAGGAGATTCTGCCGCTTTCATACAAATGAGAGAAGAATCCTCACCATTCCTGTTTAAGGGCACCTATATCTTTGTTATGGATTCGGCCTATATATTGGTTGTTGATCCCCCTTTCCCCGATCTGGAAGGCACCAATGTTTTTGAATATCAGGATTCCAATGGAAAATATCTCTTCCAGGAGTTTATGCAGGTGGCTAATACTCAGGGAGCCGGTTGGGTTGACTATATGTGGCCGAAGCCGGGTGAAACTGTCCCGTCTTCCAAATCATCCTATATCAAGATGGTAGTCATTGATGGCGAACCTTATATAGTAGGGATGGGAATGTATCTGACAGAAGAACCTCCGGTTGAATAGATGGATTAACCATCATTATTTTTTACCTATTTCACAGTTGCTCCATTGACTGTTCCTTCATCCGGAGTGATGAAATAAAGTTTCCCATCCGGGTTTTCAGCAGTCAGGATCATTCCCTGGGATTCGATGCCTCGGAGTTTCCTGGGAGCAAGGTTCACCAGGATAGTAACCCGTTTGCCGATAAGATCTTCGGGTTTGAAATACTGTGCAATACCTGAAACGATGGTCCGCTGATCAAGCCCTGTGTCGACCTTCAGTTTTAGCAGTTTGTCGGTTTTGGGAACAATTTCAGCTTCAAGGATAGTACCTGCGCGGATGTCGAGTTTGATGAAATCATCGTATTGGATTTCGGGCAGGGCGGGGGATATATCGCTGGCTTGAGCCGCAATGAAATGCGGCTGAATATCGGCATCAGCATTTCCTTTACGTGTGTCCAGAAGTTTCTGGACCTGGGTTTCGATGGTTTTGTCGTCGATCTTCTCAAAAAGCAATTCGGGCTTAGCCAACTGATGCCCAGCCCGGAGCCAGTTTAGCAGGGTGGCATCCTTCCAGATGTATTCTGGAAGGCCAAGCATTTTTCGGATCCTGGCGCTTGTGAACGGGAGGAAGGGTTCGGCAACGATCGAGAGTTGAGCACATATTTGCAGGGAGATGTTCAGGACTGTTCCCACCCGCCCGGGATCAACGGCAAAGACTTTCCAGGGCTCATTTTCGGTAAGGTATTTATTGCCCAGCCGTGCAAGGTTCATCATGGCGGCAAGTCCTTCCCGGAACCGGAAATGATGCAGGCTGTCTGCGATCCGGCCGGGGATCTGTTTCATCTCTTCGAGGGTAGCGTTATCCAGATCATCCAGAGTTCCCTGGGGAGGAACCACACTGCTGAAATACTTCTCTGTAAGAACCAACGTTCGGTTTACGAAGTTGCCGAAGATAGCTACCAGCTCGTTGTTATTTTTCGCCTGGAAGTCCTTCCATGTGAAGTCGTTGTCTTTGGTCTCAGGCGCATTTGAAGTCAACACGAACCGAAGTACATCCTGTTTCCCGGGAAACTCTTCCAAATATTCATGCAACCAGACAGCCCAGTTTCTGGAGGTGGAAATCTTGTCGTTCTCGAGGTTCATAAACTCAAATGCAGGAACATTTTCCGGCATAATATAGGTGCCTTCACCTTTCAACATCGCCGGGAAGATGATACAGTGGAAAACGATGTTATCTTTTCCAATGAAATGGATCAGTCGGGTCTCCGGGTCTTTCCAGTATTTTTCCCAATCAGGAGTAAGCTCTTTGGTAGCAGAGATGTATCCGATAGGAGCATCAAACCATACATAGAGAACCTTTCCGTCAGCACCTTCAATAGGAACCTTAACACCCCAATCGAGATCACGGGTTACTGCCCGTGGCTGGAGGCCCTGGTCGATCCAGGATTTGCACTGACCGTATACATTGGTTTTCCAATCATCTTTATGGCCTTCCAGGATCCATTCCTGCAACCAGGATTCATACTGATCAAGCGGAAGGTACCAGTGTTTCGTCTCCTTCATCACCGGCTTATTGCCACTCAGTACTGATTTGGGGTTGATCAGGTCGGTAGCATTGAGGGAAGAGCCGCACTTTTCACACTGATCGCCATATGCCTGGTCATATCCGCAAACAGGACAGATTCCTGTGATATACCGATCGGCAAGGAAGTGACCCGTATCTTCGTCGTAATATTGTTCAGTGGTCTTCTCGATAAACTGCCCGGCATCATACATTTTCCGGAAAAACTCAGATGCAGTTTCGTGATGGATTTTATTGGAAGTGCGGGAGTAAATGTCAAATGAGATCCCGAAATCCTCAAATGATTTTTTAATTATTCCATGATATTTGTCCACAATCTCCTGTGGTGAAATCCCCTGTTGCCGTGCTTTGATCGTGATTGGAACGCCGTGTTCATCCGATCCTCCGATGAAGATCACATCTTCTCCTGTCATTCGCAGAAACCGCACATAGATATCAGCCGGAACATAGACACCGGCCAGGTGTCCGATATGAATAGGTCCGTTGGCATACGGTAATGCCGAAGTGACCGTATAACGTTTGTAGTTTTTTTCTCCTGCTTGCATGTATGGTCTTTATGAATAGTGACAAAGATACGGAATATTGAAGTTTATATGTATGATATGTCAGGATGGGTGGGATGAAACGACTAATTTTGCAGTTGCATTAATACGAACATTATGAAATTACAAATAGTTATATGGATTCTGGTATTTGCAGGAGTATCCTGCTCATCATATTCCCAGCTACCTAAAAACCCTGAAGATGTCCAACCCCTTCAGGTAGGTGAAAGGATACCTGATGTCAAAGTCAGAAATATCGATGGGAATCTGATTGATATGGCGACATTGCTTAAACAAAAACCCACGATTCTGGTCTTTTATCGTGGTGGCTGGTGTCCCTATTGCAATCATCATCTCGCTGAATTGGCCGATTTCGAAACCCAGATCCTCGGACAAGGATATCAGATCGTTGCTGTCAGTCCCGATTCACCTGAAAATCTTAACAAGACTCTGGATAAAAATGAAATTCAATATACTCTTCTTTCAGATAGTCGTGGAGAGCTGATCAAGGCCATGGGCATTGCTTACCAGGCTACTTTCCTTTATGAGAGCATCAGAAGCAAAGGAGCTACGGGAGAGAAACTTGATCTGCTCCCGGTTCCATCTTTATTTGTTGCAGATCAGAAAGGGATCATCCGGTATGAATATGTCAATCCCGATTACAAAGACAGGATGAGCGGAGAGGAGTTGATGAAGGTCCTTTCTGCCCTCGTGAAGTAACCTTTCCAGGTAACCGGGTTAGAAGTCCCGGCGTTTTTGTATCTTTAGAGGTCAATTCACTGAAACACTCGTTCCTGCAAACCTCTATCTATGTTTTCAAAACGAAACCCTTTCCGGGACAAGCTTCTGGTTGTCATTTTTGGTACAGATACCAAAGCCGGTAAACTTTTTGATCTGATCCTTCTTTGGGCCATCATCCTGAGTGTTTTTGTGGTGATCCTGGAGAGCATGGAGGTTATCGAACTGGCTATTGGAAAATTTTTAATGATCCTGGAGTGGATATTCACGATCATTTTTACAGTGGAATATTTCCTTCGAATCTATTCAACGCGGCATCCGAGATTGTATATATTCAGTTTCTGGGGGATCATCGACCTCTTTTCTTTTCTGCCAACTTATATTGGGGTCTTCTTCGCCAGTGTACATTTTTTAGTCGCAATCCGGATTCTCCGGCTTATCCGGATCTTCAGGATACTGAAACTAACACGATACTTTCGGGAATCACAGGAACTAGGCAAAGCTCTATGGGCCAGCGCTCACCGGATTGCTGTTTTTTTTCTGGTACTCATCCTTATCGTGTTGATTATGGGTTCGCTGATGTATGTTATCGAAGGAGGGCAGAACGGCTTTGAGAGTATTCCCCAGAGTATATACTGGGCAATCATCACAGTTACCACGGTTGGTTATGGTGATGTGGTACCTGTCACCTCTTTGGGTAAAATAGTTTCATCCATAATTATGATCATCGGTTATTCGATCATTGCTGTTCCAACGGGTATCATTTCTGCGGAGATGGCACGTTCTAAGAAAGATCCCGTCAGTACAAGGTGTACGAACTGCAATTTCATAGAAACCGAACCTGGATCAAAATTCTGCAGGGAGTGTGGAAAGTCATTATCCGAATCAAATCAGACATAATAATCGATATTTTCTCCGGGTAAAACTTCAACCAATAAACAACAAATCATGGAAAAGCAGATTGAAGAGTTTTTATTTCATCCAACGGTTGGGAGACTGGTTGCCATTTTCCTGGGTGTTTTCATCATCTGGTTGCTCATAACAATTTCTCAGAGGAAAATATTGCGTAAAATCAAGGATACGGATAGCCGGTACCGGACGAGGAAAGTCTTGATTTTTACTGGATATTTACTGACTGTTATATTGATTATCGTTGTCTTCAGTGATAAACTTGCAGGGTTTACGGTAGCTTTAGGAGTTGCAGGAGCCGGGATTGCATTTGCCCTTCAGGAGGTGATTGCCAGTTTTGCCGGCTGGCTGGCTATCATGTTTGGAGGATTTTACAAGACCGGCGACAGGGTACAACTCGGTGGGATTAAAGGAGATGTTATTGATATAGGGATGCTCCGGACAACCCTGATGGAGACCGGTCAATGGGTTGACGGGGATCTGTACAACGGAAGGATTGTAAGAATTGCCAACAGCTTTGTATTTAAAGAGCCGGTTTTTAACTATTCAGCCGACTTTCCTTTCTTATGGGATGAGATCAGAATACCGATTCAATATGGCAGTGATTATCAGGCAGTAAGAGAGATTCTTAATCGTGCAGCATACGATCTCGTTGGGGATTATATTAAAACCGCCCAGGAGACATGGCAACAAATGGTTAATAAATATATGATTGAAGATGCATCAACGGAACCAATGGTGACATTGATAGCCAACGATAACTGGGTAGAGTTCACCCTCCGCTATACAGTGGATCTGAAGAAAAGGAGGACAATAAAAAATAATCTCTATTTACGAATATTGGAAGAGGTTGAAAAAACAGGAGGAAAGATAAAATTTGCGTCTGCCACTTTCCAGATGGTTGAAGGATCTGAATTAAATGTTACTCTTAAAAAAGAAAAATAATTTATGGAGAATATTGAAATACGTCAACTGAACATGAATGACTACCTGGAGTTGAAAGACTCCATGATAGAGGCTTACCACACCTGGGCAGGGTCGCACTGGCAAGAACATCACATCGAAACACTGTTGAATATATTTCCTGAAGGGCAGATTGCTGTCACTGTCGGAGGAATAGTGGTGGGAGCGGCTCTCTCTATTGTGATCAAATACAACGACTATGGGGATGATCATACTTACCAGCAGATCACAGGGAACTTTACCTTCAAGACACACAATCCTAAGGGGGATGTGCTCTATGGGATTGAGGTGTTCATCCATTCCGAATACAGGGGCATGCGTTTAGGTCGCAGGTTATATGATGCAAGGAAAGAGCTGTGTGAATCCTTCAATCTGAAAAGTATCATTGCTGGAGGGCGCATCCCAAACTACCATAAATATGCCGATGAACTTACACCCAAGGAGTACTTACAAAAAGTAAGGATGCGGGAGATCCTGGATCCGGTCCTAACCTTTCAGATCGCCAACGATTTTCACATAAAGAAAATCCTGAAAAACTACCTTAGCACCGATGAAGAGTCGGGGGGATACGCTACGTTACTGGAGTGGAACAATATTTTCTATGAAAAGGACCCCCGGAAGATCAGCTTGCAGAAATCGGCTGTCAGGATCGGCCTGGTACAATGGCAGATGCGCCTGTTTGCCAACCTGGATGCCCTTTACGAACAGATTGAATTTTTTGTGGATACAGTGTCGGGATACAAAAGTGATTTCATCCTTTTTCCTGAATTATTCAACGCTCCCCTGATGGCTGATTACAACCATCTCTCTGAAGCTGAGTCGATCAGGAAGCTGGCCGAATTCACCTTTCGGTTGCGGGATAAGTTCATCGAGTTAGCGAAATCCTACAACGTGAACATCATCACCGGGAGTATGCCACTGGTACGAGACGGAGACTTATACAATGTAGGATTCCTATGCCGCCGCGACGGGTCATCGGAAATGTACGAGAAGATCCACATCACCCCCAACGAGATTCATTACTGGGGACTGACAGGAGGGAACAAGATCAGGGTCTTTGATACCGATGCCGGGAAGATCGGTGTGTTGATCTGTTACGATGTTGAATTTCCTGAATTACCAAGATTGCTGGCTGATCAAGGGATGCAGATCCTGTTCGTCCCTTTTCTGACGGACACTCAGAATGCTTATACACGCGTCAGGGCATGTGCCAGGGCAAGAGCTATTGAGAATGAATGTTTCGTTGCAATAGCCGGATGTGTTGGAAACCTGCCGAAAGTGGAAAATATGGATATTCAGTTTGCCCAATCGGTGGTTTTTACGCCTTCCGATTTTTCTTTCCCAACCAACGGGATAAAAGCAGAGGCTACTCCAAATACTGAGGCCGTGCTGATTGTTGATGTCGACCTTGACCTGCTAAAGGAGTTGCATCATTTTGGGAATGTTAGGACACTGAAAGACAGACGAAAAGATCTTTACGAAGTGAGATATCTTAAGGAGATGATCTGATTTTTGTAATTTCACTTGTATAAAACGAAGCAAACTGCATGGAGATACCCATCCTCAAAGACATCGTCATCATTCTGGGCCTTTCGGTTCTGATTATCCTGATTTTTCACAGACTACGGATTCCTTCAATCCTTGGGTTTTTACTTACTGGTATTATCATTGGCCCATATGGCCTTAGTCTTATAAGTGCTTCGCATGAAGTGGAGCTGATGGCGGAACTCGGGATCATCTTTTTGCTGTTTGTGATTGGGATTGAATTTTCGATCAAAGGCTTAATGTCAATCAAGCGAACGGTATTTCTGGGAGGATTTTTGCAGGTCACACTCACTATTGGAATTATCTCTTTGATTAGCCTTGGCTTCGGATTGCCTTGGCAACGTGCTGTTTTCATGGGATTCTTATTTTCTTTAAGCAGTACTGCGATCGTTCTCAAACTTCTTCAGGAGCGGGGCGAGATCACTTCTCCGCAGGGAAGGGTGGCTGTAGGAATCCTGATTTTCCAGGATATCATCGTCGTACCGCTTATTCTCATTTCCCCGATTCTGGCCGGGAATTCTCCGGATGTGCTGATGACGCTACTGATCCTGGTGGGGAAATTCGTTGCCATCATTGTGGTCCTCTTCTTACTTGCCCGTTACCTTGTGCCAAGACTGCTTGACCTGGTGATACGGACGAAAAATAATGAACTGTTTCTGCTCACCATCATCGTACTCTGTTTTGCCACTGCATGGCTCACCAACAGCATGGGATTATCATTGGCGCTCGGAGCTTTTTTTGCCGGACTGGTTATCTCTGAATCTCCTTACAGCCACCAGGCAACTGCAATTATTCTTCCGTTTCGTGAGATTTTCATCAGCTTCTTTTTTGTCTCTATTGGGATGTTGTTGAATCTACAGTTCTTTTTTCAGGAAATTTTCTACATCCATTTCCTTGCAATCGTCTCCCTGATTGCCAAAATGTTGATCATTGCCATTGTGGTGATCATTCTCCGTTATCCGCTGCGGGTGGTTTTATTGTCGGCGCTGACTCTCTTCCAGGTGGGGGAGTTTGCCTTCATTCTTTCTTCAACAGGAATTTCAGAAGGGTTATTGTCGCCCGAAAATTATCAGTATTTCCTTGCAGTCTCGATCATGTCGATGGGAGCCACTCCATTTATCGTTGGTTGGTCCCCGAAAATCACCGCTTTCCTTCTCAAACTCCCCCTTTCACAAAAGGTAAAGCAAAGATTGGATTCCTTTCAGAAGGTTAAGGCACAATCTCATCGGCTTCCTGAAAAGATGGAGGATCACCTTGTTATCATAGGCTATGGCATCAATGGAAAAAACGTCGCGAAAGCAGCCCATGGGGCCGACATCCCATACATTGTGGTTGAACAGGATCACGAAGCATTGAAAGAGGCACAGGGATTTGGTGAAACGGTGGTTTTTGGAGATGCCACACAGGAAGTCATCCTGAGTCATGTACATGCCTATTCTGCCCGGGTTGTAGTCATAGCAATTTCAGATCCGGATGCTACTCGGCTGATCGTATCGAAAATACGGGAACTCTCCGATACGGTCTATATTATTGTCAGGACCCGAAACCTGAAAGAAATTGACGGAAACCTTAGGCTCGGAGCAGATGAAGTTATTCCGGAAGAGTTCGAGACATCCATCGAGATCTTTGCCCGGGTACTGCATAAATACCTTGTTCCTGAGAGTGAGATCGTCACATACATTGAATCGATCCGGGCGGATAACTATGAGATGCTCAGGGATGTCAAAGGGATGTTCAGGAAAGGACCGCTTCATCTCGATATCCCTCATGTCCGGATCTATTCGATCCAGGTACAGTGTGAAGCTAACCGTGTAGTGGGGAAGAGTGTGGCGGAATCAGCTCTCCGCAAGGAGTTTTCCGTCACCCTGCTTGCAATACAACGTGGACAGAAGTATATTACACATATTGAGCCAGGTACAGAGATTAATATGGATGACATTCTGTTTCTGATTGGCACACCGGAAAACATCTCACGGGTGAGCAAGTTTCTTCAGCTTTCTTAACTTTGTAAGATCTGCATATACGAATCTATGATCCTGCCACCATATCTCCGGAAAGGCGACAAAGTCGCTATCGTTTCTCCTGCACGCAGTGTCACATTTGAAGAGGTCTTTCCATCGATGAAGCTGTTTCAGAAATGGGGGCTGGAAGTTGTGCTTGGAACACATGTTTTTGGAAAACATCATCAGTTCAGCGGGACAGATGAGCAGCGGCTTCAGGACTTCCAGCAGGCACTCGACGATCCCTCCATCAAGGCAGTCATTGCTTCCAGGGGAGGGTACGGAGCGGTGCGGATTATTGACAGGCTTGATTTCAAACGGTTTTCCCTTCACCCCAAATGGATTGTTGGCTACAGTGATATCACCGTATTTCATTCCCACATCTCCCGGCATCTGGGGATTCAAACCCTTCATGCTACCATGCCATATAATATCAACGAACAGAATATCAATGAGATATCTATTGAATCATTACGAAAAGCACTGTTTGGTGAAAAAATTTCTTATTCCAAACATATAACCTTTTGGGATCAAACCGGATTAACGGAAGGTGAACTGGCAGGTGGCAATCTCTCCATTCTTTGTAGTCTGTTTGGAACAGCCTCGGATATTGATACCAAAGGAAAAATCCTGTTGATTGAAGATGTAGATGAATATCTGTACCACCTCGACCGGATGATGATGAACCTGAAACGAAGTGGCAAATTGAAGGGATTGAAGGGGTTGATTGTCGGAGGATTAACAGATATGAAAGACAATACAGTACCATTTAGCATGAATGCAATGGAGATCGTCAGGGAGGCTATTAAGGAGAATGAGTACCCTGTTTGTTTTGACTTCCCGGCCGGCCACGGCAACATGAATGTCGCACTCTACCTTGGAAGAAAGGCAAAGCTGATTGTGGACAAAGAAGTTTCCCTGATGTTTGATTGATAGATGCACCCCTCCCCGGCCCTCCACTGAAGGGGAGGGAGCAAGTCCCCTTTAGGGGATTTAGGGGTTCAGTTTCACCATTTCACCATTTAAGTCATGGCAGCAATA
>CALCGJ010000059.1 GCA_937900965.1 uncultured Bacteroidota bacterium
TTAAAAATCTCCTCACTCTTCATCAAAATATCGATATACTGAGCGCGCTTGTAAGCGAAGGGATCTTTCATGTTCTTGGCAGAAAGTTTGCCGCGGAACTCTTCAATCGTTGAATAATTCTTCTCCTCCATCCACTCTTCGAGGGATTTCAGGATACTGCCCACTTGTGAAAAACCGTTTTTGTAAATTGTGCTCACTACCTGAACACAATCGGCTCCGGCAAGGATCATCTTAACAACGTCGTGACCCGTAAAGATACCTGTATTGGCACAGATGGAACCCCTGATCTCACCGAAGAGTAATCCGGCATACCTGAGAGACAACCTGTTATCTCCTTCATTGCTGATGTTGTAAGGGAAGTGGTGCTCCTCCTTCACGATGTCGATATCGGGTTGGAATAACCGGTTGAATAACACAAACCCATCCACACCTGCATGATACATCTGCTGAACGACACTCAGGATATTGGTATAATAAGGGGCGAGTTTCACGCTGACAGGAATCTTCAGGTTACTCTTCACATGCGTAATTATATCAAGCTCCTCGTTCAGGATCGCCTTGCCCTCTTTTTTAAAGTCTCCGGGTAAAGGGTAAAAGTTCAGCTCAATTGCATTTACACCGGTCTCCTCTATCAGTTTCGCATATTCTACCCATGTTTCATCGTGGATGCAATTCAAACTTGCAATCACAGGGATGTTAACCGACTCCACAATGGTTCTTAAATGATGCAGGTGCTCCGTGGGACCGGCATGCTCGATATCGGGAAAGAGGCTGATCATCTCGGCATGGCGATCGTTGTATTGGTTCAGCTCCTCCGACAATTGAAGCCGTTCCAGTTCTATCTGCTCTTCAAACAGCGATTTGTAAACAATAGCCGCAGCTCCCTCCTGCTCCATCTTCTTGATGTTATTGAGATCTTTCACCAGGTTGCTGGCGCCGATAATAACGGGGTTCTTGAGGTTCAACCCTATGTAGTTAGTGGCTAGATTTGGCATAAAGGTGTTTTTTAACGTTTATCGCAAATTCAAATTTATCAATTAATTATCTGATACCAGATACCAGATGCCGGATAATCTTGTTTATCTGGCTTCCGGCATCCGGCATCCGGGATCCGGGATCTATTTATCGTATTTCTGCTCCGCCAGTCTGCGGTATTGATCATATCGCCACTTCGCATTCTTTTCTGCTTCTTTGAACAGGATATCAGCTTCGGCAGGGAAGATTTTCTTTAGTGAAGAATAACGTACCTCTCCATCGAGGAACTTTTGGAATTTATCCCACTCGGGCTCTTTCGAGTCAAGTTTGAAGGGATTCTGTCCGGCATCACCCAATTCGGGATTGTACCTGTACAGTTGCCAGTATCCGGCTTTTACGGCTTTCTCCATTTCGTCCTGGGTTTTGCCCATTCCGGCTTTCATCCCGTGGTTAATGCATGGCGAATAGGCGATGATCACGGAAGGCCCTTTATACGCTTCCGCCTCCTTCACTGCCCTGAACAACTGGCTCTGGTTGGCGCCCATGGCAACCTGTGTTACGTAGACGTAACCATAACTCATTGCCATAGCCCCCAGGTCTTTCTTTCTCACTTTCTTCCCGGAAGCTGCAAATTTGGCAACGGCTCCCTCGGGTGTGGCTTTGGAGGACTGGCCTCCTGTATTGGAGTAAACTTCAGTGTCAACCACCAGGATGTTCACATCTTCTCCTGAAGCAATCACGTGATCCAATCCGCCAAATCCAATATCGTAAGCCCATCCGTCGCCGCCGATGATCCATATCGACTTCTTGACAAGATACTGCTTCAGGTCCAGGATATCTTTGGCCAGTTTGTGGGTCTCTTTCTCCAGTAACGGAAGTATTCTATCCGTAGCTTCTTTTGAAAGGACAGCGTCATCTTTCCCTTCAATCCATTCGCCGAATGCTGCCAGCACTTCAGCTCCCATCATGTTTTCCTTAATAGCTGCCCGCATCTTCTGTGCCATCCGCTTCCGGAGATGTGTAATCCCGATCGCCATCCCGTAACCATACTCAGCATTGTCTTCAAACAGGGAGTTAGCCCAGGCGGGACCATGACCATCAGTGTTGCCCCTGTATGGGCTGTATGGAGCCGTTCCACCGTAGATTGAAGAACAACCGGTAGCGTTGGCTACAAGCATCCTCTCTCCAAAAAGTTGTGTGATAAGCTTGATATATGCTGTCTCCCCGCATCCGGCACAGGCACCCGAGAATTCAAACAATGGTTGTGAGAACTGACTGTTTTTGAACGTTTTGAAACGATCAGCCCGATCAGTCTTGTAGGTTATATGGTCGATCAGGAAATCCCAGTTCTTCGTCTCCGGCATCTGGGAACCAAGGGTTTGGAATTCCAGCGACTTGATTTTGGAGGGACACACATCAATGCAATTCCCACATCCGGTACAATCAAGTACACTCACCTGGATCCGGAAATCAAGTCCGGCGAGATCCTTCCCAATTGCTTTAAGGGTTACCATGTCCTCAGGAGCGCTGTTCTTTTCGGCTTCATTGAGGAGGAAGGGCCTTATGGCAGCGTGCGGACAAACGAAGGCACAATGGTTACACTGGATACAGTTTTCGGGCAGCCACAACGGAACATTGACAGCAATTCCCCGTTTTTCCAGGACAGTGGTTCCTGAGGGGAAAGTGCCATCTTCACGACCTATAAATGCGCTAACGGGAACATCGTCACCCCTGAAACTGTTCACCGGTTCAAAGATCTG
>CALCGJ010000060.1 GCA_937900965.1 uncultured Bacteroidota bacterium
GAAATGTTTGAAAAGGCAGGAGTCAGGCTGGAATTTGTAATCGATGAGGTTCAGCAATACGAGAAGCAGTAATTAACTATATTTACATCTAAATCAGAATCCATCCCGGGATGGCGAACACCCTCGACAAAGAAACATTCGAACGATTATTCAAGGAGGAGTTTAAAGGACTCGTCCTCTTTTCCATTCAGTATGTGAAGGATTATGAAGCTGCGCGTGAGATTGTTCAGGAGGCTTTCGTCGGGCTGTGGGAAAAAAGGGACAAGATTGATCCTTCGCGACCGGTAAAATCTTACATATCCACCACAGTCAGAAATCGTTCATTAAACTACCTTCGCGACAACAAGAAATTTGATACCCGTATCCTTACACAGGAGAATCTCTACCCTCTCGCATCTTATGAGCACACCGATGTGCTGATTGAAAAAGAACTGCAGGATCAGATCCATCAAGCGATATCAGACCTGCCCGAAAAATGCCGTGAGGTATTTCTGCTGAGCAGGAACGAACATCTCAAATACCAGGCTATTGCCGATCATCTTCAAATCTCAATAAAAACCGTTGAGACCCAGATCTCGAAAGCCCTTCAGCATATGCGCGTCCGGCTGAAAGAGTACCTGATCATTCTCCTGTTTATCGTGCTGATGCCAGATGCCGGATACGCGATACGCGATATGCGATACGCGATTCGCGATTCGCGATACACAAACTCACAAACTCACAAACTCACAAACTCACAAACTCGCAATCTCACCAGTTCACCAGCTCACCAGTTCACCAGCTCACCAGTTCACCAGCTCACCACCTCCTTCAGGGTAACCAACAAGTTATGTGTATTATGAACGGATAAATGAACTCAAACGAAACATATTACCCAGATCTTATTACCCGATACCTCTCCGGAGAGGCTTCTTCAGAAGAGATTTCAGAACTGTCGGGATGGATTCAGTCCAATCCTGAACACGCATCTATTTTTGACGAATTCCGAAAAACCTGGCAGGGGGTATTGGCCTATCAGGTTGAACAACAGGTCGATCTGGAGAAAGAATGGAAGGAGATAACTCCTAAACTCTCCGGCATGCATCAGGAAAAAACTCCTAACATCCGTCCTGTGCCTGTGAGAAAGCCGGAGTCAACATCCAGGTTTAAACTGAAGTTAACACGAAAGCCTAAACCAATACCTCGACCTGTTGATAAACAAATTCAGCGCACTTTTGTTTCCCCGGCGGTTACGCCTCCAACGGTTGATCCTGCAAATGACATGGAATCAATGGAAGAAACCGGACCAAAGGTCGTTCCGATAGGATCTGCGTCGCTCCCGTTAAAAATAATCCTGATCAGGGCCTCGTTAATCGCCGCCATTGCTATCGTGCTGCTCATCCCTACCTGGGTAGCCTACCGGTATTTTACCCACACGGAAGTGATCACACTGACAGCTTCTAATGAGATTCTGGATGCCTTTTTACCGGATGGTTCAATGATATCTCTGAACGCCTTTTCATCCCTAACCTATACGGAAGATTTCGGTAAAATAAACCGGAATATTGAGCTTAGCGGAGAGGGCTTTTTCGAGGTTAACAGGGATTCTTTACTGCCATTTGTCATCAGTTGCGGAGGCTCCAGACTTGAAGTACTGGGTACCACTTTTTATGTCAAATCTGAGCAGGCTGCCGGCAATATGGAGGTTATTCTGGTAGACGGGAGTGTCTCAGTCTATTTCGAAAATGAGAGATCGACCGGAAAATCAATCATTGCCGGAGAGAAGGCTGAAATAACCCAGGCAAATCAGCGGATCGTGGTCACCTCCAACATCGATCCCAACTTCCTGGCCTGGAAAACCCGTCGCCTGATATTCATTGACGACAGGCTGGATATGATAATTAATACCCTGAACAAAGTCTATCAGGCTGATATCTCTCTTTCGAATGAAAACCTGGCCTCCTGCCGTCTTACAGCAACGTTCAACCGGCAATCCCTGGAGTCGGTACTGAACGTAATCCTTGTCACCCTTGATCTCCAGGCCGAAAACACCCAACCCGGAATAATCCTTTATGGCAACGGATGCAACTGAACCTCCGGCATCGATTAAGCATTCTCTTCAAAGTTGCTCCTTTGCGCATTACCGGTTTAGTCCTGATTTTCATGTTCTGCCTCACAGGTTTCAGTCAGGATTTGGACCGAAAGATCTCTCTCGATGTGAAAAACATGCCCCTTGGCGAGGTACTTCAACAAATCGCCCGGAAAGGGGAGATCCGTTTCTCATATAGCTCGAATTCTATTCCCATACATCAAAACATATCTTACAGATGCCGTCTGAAGCCTGTCAGGAATGTGTTAAATGAGATTCTTGACAGCCGTGGCATCGAGTGGATCGAGGTTGAGAACCAGATTATTCTGAAAAAGAGGCCCGATCAGCAGAATAAATCTGCCAAAACGGGGAGAACTCTTCCGGTACATGTTATCAGTGGATACCTGCGTGAGAACCTTACCGGTGAAGCCCTGATTGGGGTTAATGTGGTTACAGGGGGACTGGGAACAGGCACTACCACAAATGAATACGGCTTTTACTCTTTATCATTATCACAGGGAACCCATGACGTTGTATTTTCCTACCTGGGTTTTGGTGAGGATTCCCGTACTTTCGATTTGCAGAAGGATACGGTAATCTCTATTGATCTCCACGAGACCAGTCTGGGGATGCGTGAGGTGGTGATTCATGCCAGGGATAATGAACAGCTGCCAGCAGTAAACCGGCCCGGCGATTTCAACTTTTCAGGTGCTACACTGGATCGGCTTCCCGGGTTTGCCGGAGATGTAGATGTGCTTAAAGCACTGCAGCTTATGCCCGGAATCAGGTCCTATGGTGATGGCTCTTCCCTGTATTATGTAAGAGGAGGGAACAATGACCAGAATCTCCTTATGATCGATGAAGCCACTATCTACAACCCTTCTCACCTGTTTGGATTCTATTCGGTATTGGCGCCTGATGCAGTAAACGACATGGAGATCTACAAAGGAGATTTTCCGGCAAGATATGGAGGCAGAGCCTCTTCGGTGATCAATATCACAGCCCGGGAGGGGAATATGAAACACTTCAGTTTTGGAGGGAACCTGGGGCCTTATGCCTCTTCTCTGACTTTTGAAGGCCCTATCGTCAAAGAAAAAGCCTCTTTCCTTATTTCCGGACGTCTATCTACCCTTAATTGGCTCAACTACTTTGTGGATGATGCCGGTTCGTTCGACCTCTATTTCTTTGACATCAATGCGAAAATCAATGTAAAACCAACACGGAAAGACAGGCTCTTTCTTACCTTTTTTACTGGCCGGGACAGATTCAACAGATTTACCAACTCCGTTTACCGGACGTATGGAATCAGCTGGGATAACCTGGCTGCGACACTTCGCTGGAACCACCTTTTTAATCCGAAGCTTTTCTCCAACACAACCCTCAGTTTCAGCAGTTACGATTACTCTCTTTACCTCTCTTCCGACCGGAAAAGTTACTGGCAATCTTCAATCGGAAACTTTACCCTGAAGAGCGATTTTACCTGGTTTCTGAACCCCATGAACACCCTTCGTGCAGGTATGGCAGTTAGCCGTTACCACTCAAATCCCGGAAATATCACACAACAGGGAGATGAGGATCAGCTTGAAGTAAGGGAGGTGGCAAAATATACGTCGATGGAGTACCTCCTCTACCTGAGCAATGAGCAAACTATAGGCAATCGTCTTTCATTGAACTATGGGATCCGGTTGCCGGTCTGGCAAAATTTTGGCCCCACCAGCGTCTATTTCTTTGATGCCAATTTTACCCCAATCGATACTGTGACCATAGGGAAGAATACCTCATACGATATTTTTCTCAGTCCCGAACCACGTCTGTCGGTTGGTTTTGCCATTGACAAGTCTTCTTCCCTCAAGGTTAGCTACAGCCGAACCACCCAGTTCATGCAGCAACTCTCCAATGCAACCGGACCCTTCACTTCGCTGGAGGTTTGGGCTCCTGCCGGACCCAATATCCAACCGTTGAAGACAGATCAGGTCACACTCGGTTATTTTCTGAAATTCGCCTCTGCCAGGTTTTTCTTTTCAGCTGAAGGATTCTATAAATATTTCCGGAATCACATCGACTATACCGATCATGCCAATCTGTTATATAATCCGTTACTGGAAGGAGAGCTCAGATTTGGCAAGGCCTGGGCATACGGACTGGAATTGATGCTCAGGAAGCAGGCTGGGAAGTTAAGCGGTTGGGTTGGATATACCTGGTCACGGACCAGGATGGAAACTCCTGGAGTTAATGGCGGGAATCCCTACCCGGCAAGTTTCGACTCCCCGCACAACATCTGTATCTTTCTCTCCTACGACACGCGAAAGCGATGGTCGTTCTCCGCCAACTGGCTCTTCATGACAGGTAATCCAATCACCTCTCCCGTAGGGTTTTATCAATACAACGGGTATTCAGTCCCGTATTATGGGGAGAAGAACAACGATCGCCTTCCCGACTACCACCGGCTGGATCTATCTGTGATCTACCGTCTGAACAAACCTGAGAACCGGTTCCGGCACAGCCTGGCTGTCACGCTCTACAACGCCTATGGAAGAGCCAATCCCTTCTCCGTGAGTTTTAACAAGTACCAGGATGGAGCGGGAAACTTCGTGGTCCCCTCTAACCTGAACGGGGATTATGAACTTGTACCTACGATGATCTCCGTGGCTGGGATCATTCCATCTATAAACTACCAGTTTAAATTCTGATGAACCGCGTCATTGTAAATATCATCCTCTTAGTCATGCTGGCCGGCTGCGTGAAGCAGACTGAATGGCCGGTCCCGGATCAATCCTCCGGACTTATATCGGTAAATGCTATCCTCACGGATGAACAGAGGATTCATTCTATCACCATTACACTGCCTGTATCTGAACCTAATGCAATTCCTCATCCTGTAACCGGTGCAACTGTATTGATCACAACCGCCGATTCGTTATGGTTCCTGACAGAAGATTCAGTACATCCGGGAAACTATCTGAGTGACTCAACCCTGGTTGCTATCCTGAACACCGGGTACACCATGCAGATCAACTGGGAGGAGAAAAACTATTCGGCACAGGCCTCCATGGTTCCGGGGGAGGTCTTCAATGAATTGATTTACAAAAAGAATGAGGGCGATGATCTGTACCATATTGACTGGGTAGCTTCTGCATTCAGTGTGGATAATCCTGCCATGTGGGAGGTATTGATCGACTGGTCATTCCTTCCCGGTTTTGACACTCTGGATCCGGCTATCTGCCGTGCCCGCCTCCTGTTTTATACCCTCCCAACCCTTGATGTCAGCCAGATATTTGCTCCTGTCGTTGAACAAACATCTTTCCCAATTGGTAGCGTCATCACCGAGCGCCGTTATTCCCTTGCGCCCGGCCATGCTGAGTTTATACGGCAACTGCTATTGGAGACCAACTGGCAAGGCAGCATGTTCCCCACGGCCAATGCCAATGTCATCACCAACCTGAGTCCCGGAGCCATCGGATATTTTGGCGTGTGTGCCGTGACGGAGTTGTCGCTGGTGGTGGAGCTTCGCTGATGGAGGCTACGCCTGATGGAGACTTCGTCTGAAAGAGGCCTTCGGCCTGATTGAGACTTCGTCTGATAGAGGCTTCGCCTGATGGAAACCTGCGGTTTGATTAATCCTGTCCAACTTGTCCAACCTGTCTAACCTGTTCCAATAAACTCAAAGAATCTTTAATTCCCAATCAGGGTACAAACCCGTTCATGTGTATAATGAGCAGAACCCCAAAATTATACCACTATGAAAACCAACCTTTTCTTCAAACTCAGTCTGCTTTTTATAGCAGCTTTCACTCTCTCCATTACAGGATGTCAGAAAGATCCCATCGACCCAATCCCTGACGGAAACGGTTCGACCACTGTTCAGCAACTTTCACAGGACGACAATCATTTGCAAAAAATTGATGACGATATCAACCTTGATATTGAAGTTATGATGACAGGCGGTGGTATGAAATCCACAACCTGGTTACCATGCAATGCAACAATCGATTCAGCTAATGTGGTTAACGACACGATAACATATTACATTACCTACCACGGCCTCAACTGTCCTGAAACCATGTACCGGACAGGTAAAGTTGAGGTAAAAAAGGCTGTTGGTACGCAATGGCACATGCCAGGCGCCACGGTAATGGTAAAAATAATCAATCTGCAGATAACTCGCGTGGCCACTCAGAAGACTATCACCATCAACGGGGTGAAAACACACAAGAATGTCACCGGGGGACTACTCGTTCAATTAGGTTATGGCGTCAACACAATTATACACAAAACCCATGGGTTCATGACGGTCAATTTTGATGATGGCTCAAACCGTACCTGGAACATTGCCCGCAGGATAGTCTACACCGGCACTCTCGGAGCTTTTGTGATCGGCGTGGATGGCTTTGGCCAGGTTGGGGGATATTCTGATCTTGTTACCTGGGGAGTTTCACGTAACGGGCATCAGTTCTACATTAGTGTTCCCCAGCCTGTTCATTATTTTCAGGCCTGTAATTTCAACCCTGTTAACGGAATCCAGAGTATCGATATCCCAAGTGCAAATAAAGGAGCTACATTAACTTTTGGCTTCGACAGCAATAACCAGCCGGTCGTACCACCGGAATGTCCAACTAAATACAAACTCGACTGGTACCACGGGCAGAACAGCGGTACTATATTTCTTTGGTTGTAA
>CALCGJ010000061.1 GCA_937900965.1 uncultured Bacteroidota bacterium
TGGTGAACTGGTGAACTGGTGAACTGGTGAACTGGTGAACTGGTGAACTGGTGAAATGTCTGATAACTAATAACTGGTAACTGAAAACTGATCACTGATAACTGATAACTAATAAAATCGTTCAATTATGAAGATATTAATCGTGGATGATCATGCGATTATCAGAAAAGGAATGAAGTCTCTTCTGCTCAGCTGCAATCCATCATGGTAGGTGTACGAGGCGATCAATGGAATACAGGCGATCATCCAGGCTCCGTAACTTAAACCGGATATTGTGCTGATGGATTATTCAATGCCAAAACTGAACGGGCAAAAGGCAGCCGGACAACTCATCAAAGATATTCCCGGAATCAAGATTATCATGATATCCGGATTCATCTCTTCAGAAAACATTCACGATTTACTCAAAACCGGCATCATGGGAATCGTATCGAAAACCGCAGGGACTGAGGAGATACTGGAGGCAATCCACCATGTTATGAATGGGAAAAAACATCTTACACTGGAATCGTCAATCAATGTGCCTGATGAAGAGGTTGTACCAAAACCTCGGGAAAAGGGAAAGAAGAGACCAAATCCCGGCCTGCTCACTCCCAGGGAGATGGAGGTGATGCAGTTAATAGTGAACGGTTACAATACTGAGGTGATCACCCAGCAGTTGGCTATCAGCGCAAGTACACTGCACGTCCACAAAGCCAACATCTTTAAAAAATGTAATATCCATTCAACAGCTGAGTTACTTATATATGCTTACAAAAATAATTTAGCCTGATTTTCCTATCTTTATGGAAAATTTTCATGGCATGATTAACACATATTTTCATCATCTAACCAGACCCTTGCTGGTGTTGATTTTCTTTATTATCTTCCTTTTGCTGGCGTTCCCCGCTTCAACCTTTTCACAGGTCACCTTTGAACGGTATTATGGTGGGTTCGATGACGACATCGGCCGGTGTGTCCGGCAAACAGCAGATGACGGGTACATAATATGTGGGTATACGAGAAGCTTCGGAGCATCGGATTATGATGCTTACGTTATCCGAACGGATGAACTTGGCGATACACTCTGGTCGAAAGTCATTGGAGGAGCCGGATTCGATGCATCGTACTCGGTTGTGATCACTCCTGACGGCGGCTTCCTGCTCTGCGGCACATATCTGCCACCTGGAGAGCCAAACGCTGATATCTGGCTGATCCGGCTCAATGCCGATGGCGATACGCTCTGGACCAGGCACAACTATTCAACTACGCAAGCCGCGGCTTACTCGGTTCAGCTGATGCCGTCAGGCGGATTCATCGTCACAGGGACGAGAGAGGATGCTGCAGGTGCCGGCCACATGTTTCTTATGGCGACAGATGAAACAGGGTCTCAACTGTGGGCTAAGGACTACCCCTTCTGGGCAATCAGTGGTGGCAATGCCGTAGTTTCCACCAATGACGACGGGTTCCTGATCTGTGGTTACATCGACACCTACAACCCTTCCTGGAATCGAAATTTAGGGATGGTAAAAACGAACGACCAGGGAGATACGCTTTGGACACGGCAATTTGGGGGACCTTCTTATGAGATGGGCTGGAGTGTTTGTGAAAGTACATCAGGAGGATACCTGGCCGCCGGTTACACCACTGGCTTTGGAGCGCCCACGGGAGACGCGTATATTGTCAAGACAACCGACCAGGGGGTAATGGAGTGGCAGACCCATTTCGGGAAAACCGGACTGGACATCGTTTTTGACATAAAAAATACGGACGACCTAAACTATATAGCTACCGGGATCTCTGCCGATCAGGGTTCCGTGTTCGAAGAGGCCTGGCTCTTTAAAATGGACCTTTCAGGAGACACCATATGGTCTCATTCCTTTGGTGGTCCCCGGAAAAGCTATGGATACTCAGCGATGCAAACTTCGGATGCAGGCTATGTATTCTGCGGGAGTACCGATGCTTCCGGGAGCAATGTATATGATGTTGTCCTGATCAAAACCAGTGCTGATGGTGTAATCACATCAAACGACAAGACACATAACACAGCAACACATCTTAGAATATATCCCAACCCAACACAGGGACTGGTTTCTATTGAGGTTCCGTCCGGGAGCGAACGAGTGGTTGTCACTTCTCTAATGGCACAGATCATCTTTGAAGAACCAGTCGCAAACCGGCAGAAATTAACCCTGGATCTCTGTGAGCTGCCATCCGGACTCTATCTGGTGAGAGTCATAAACAGGACGAATGCCCGCGTGGAAAAGCTTGTCATTCGCTGAATTCCGGAGCATTACTTAGATATTACTTAGATTTTCCTTGTTCTTCTAGTATGTAAAGTCTAGGTAATTTTCTGCAAAATTAGTTACTCTGGTCTATTGACCCGGGGAGTTTCATGTTCTAATTTTATCTGTTCAAATCAGATAAAAGAACAGGAATGAGCAAGTATCTAATTTTGGCATTTACCCTTACTATGAATATGAATGGTCATGACACGGGGATTTACCATCGAGGAATTGAACCCGGCAGTATCATCCGGGAAGAGGGGGTCTTTTTAGGTAGTGGAATGAGTGGTGTTGTAATTACCCTGAATTCGGGTCACTCACGATCAGATCAGAGGTATTACATTAGCCATCTCGATAGCAGACATGGCAGCGTCGAAGCCTTTGTTCCCGCTCTTCGTACCAGCCCTCTCAATAGCCTGCTCGATGTTGTCGGTGGTGAGCACCCCGTAAATCACAGGGATACCAGCCTCCAGGCCAACCGAAGCTACCCCTTTTGAAACCTCTGCAGCTACAAAGTCAAAATGTGGTGTTGCCCCACGGATCACAGCACCAAGGCAAATAACGGCATTGTATTTTCCCGAGGTAGCCATTTTCTTGGCCAGGAATGGGATTTCGAATGAACCTGGTGCCCATACTGTTTCAATGTTAGCATCTTCGGCTCCATGGCGTTTCAGACCATCCAGGCATCCAGACAATAACTTACTGCTGATAAACTCGTTAAATCGAGCAACTACAATCCCGAACTTCAGCTCTTTTGCATCTAATTTTCCTTCTATTACTTTCATGTTGTTATAATTTGATAGTTATTTCTTCGTCAATTGGTCATGAGGTAATGGGGTCATGAGGTCATGTTTCATCTTGTCACCTTGTCACCTTGTCACCTTGTCACCATTCTTTATAATTCTATCCCCTCCGTAAAACTCAACATATGCCCCATTTTATCGCGCTTGGTCATAAGATAGAGCCGGTTATTTTCATTGTGTGGCACCTCTATAGGAACCCGGTTTACGATATGCAGTCCGAAACCCTCTATCCCGCTGACTTTCTTTGGGTTATTTGTGAGCAACTGGATTTGATGGATCCCCAGGTCGGCAAGAATCTCAGCTCCTATACCATAATCCCGCATATCGGCCGGTAAACCTAGTGCCTGGTTCGCCTCTACCGTATCCATACCCTTATCCTGCAGGTGGTATGCTTTCATCTTGTTGACCAACCCGATGCCTCTTCCTTCCTGCCTCATATATAACAAAACTCCTTTCCCCTCCAGGCTTATCCTTCGTAATGCGATGTCAAGTTGTTCTCCGCAATCGCAACGCTGGGATCCAAATACATCCCCGGTAAGGCACTCGGAATGCACGCGCACCAGTACCGGTTCCCCGTTGGTAATGTCGCCTTTCACGAGTGCCAGATGATTCTCTCCGGTTAGTTTGCTCTGGTAACTGTGTGCCTTGAAGTTCCCATATCGGGTTGGCAGGTCTACTATCGTATTGCACTCAATCAATTTTTCATTCTTGCGCCGGTAATCAATCAGACTTGCGATGGTGATCATCTTTAATCCGTACTTTCTGCAATATTCAATCAGCTCCGGTACACGGGCCATAGAGCCATCCTCATTCATGATTTCACAAATCACTCCTGCCGGATAGAGTCCCGCCATATTGGCCAGGTCAATGGAAGCCTCAGTGTGACCTGCCCTAACCAGTACGCCACCTTCCCTGTATTCGATCGGAAAAATGTGGCCGGGCCGTGTAAAATCTTTGGCCGTGGATTTTGGATCAAGAACTTTTTTAATTGTTAAGGAACGCTCCTGGGCAGAAATCCCTGTGTTGCATTCGGTAGCATCAATGCTTATCGTAAAAGCCGTCCGGTTCGGATCGGTGTTCTTGGCCACCATCCGATCAATGTGGAGCTCCTCCAAACGCTCTCTCATGACGGGCATGCAGATAAGGCCGCCCCCAAATTTCGCCATAAAATTGATGGCTTCCGGGGTTGCTTTCTCTGCCGCGATCACCAGGTCACCCTCATTCTCCCTGTCTTCATCATCGACGATCACGACCATTTTCCCCTGCTTGAAATCTTCGATGGCCTCTATTATAGTGTTGAATCTGTATGTATTAGTTTCATGTTTCATGTTTCATGTTTCAAGTTTCGAGTTTCGAGTTTCGGGTTTCAGGTTTCGGATTCATCCGCTTAAAGACCTATGACTTATATCATATAACTTATATCTTATGCCTCGTGCCTTGTGCCTTATTTTTAAACAAATCCGTTTCTGGCAAGGATTTCCAATGTCACGCCCGAACCTGGCCTTTCCCCCTTCACTAGTTTTTCTACATATTTTCCGATGATATCGCATTCGATATTCACCTGCTCTCCAGAACGTTTTTGAAGGATAGTTGTTACCTCCTGGGTCAGGGGAATGATGCTTATCGTAAAAGAACGACTGTCTGCCTTTACAACGGTCAGGCTGATCCCATCGATGGCCACGGATCCCTTCCCAACAACATAACGGAGAACCTCTTGCCCGGCATCAATACGGAACCATTCGGCATTCTCTTCTCTCCGTCGCTCAACAATCCGGCCGATGCCGTCAATATGTCCGGAGACCAGATGGCCACCGAGCCGGTCACTCAACCGTAATGCTCTTTCCAAGTTAATTTTGCTGCCGGGCTTCAAATGGTTCAATGTTGTACGTTTCACGGTTTCCGGCATCACATCGGCCGTAAAACTATGTTCATGAAGGGCAGTGACCGTAAGGCAAACACCATCAACAGCAATGCTGTCTCCAACACGTGTTCCATCAAGTACCCGGTTTGCCTGCACCTCCAATGCAATGGATTTCCCTCCTCTTCGGATGGACCCAATAGTACCAACCTCTTCTATGATTCCTGTGAACATACGAGATATCCATCAATGATTAAATCCTCTTTCAGCTTCCTCAATGAGGTGATGTTAAATGGAATGGCGTCAGAGATCCGACGAATCCCATCACCCTCAAGAATTGTAGGTGCTTTCTTTCCACCAATGAACAAAGGAGCAATAAAGAGTATCACCTTGTCAATAATTTTATCTCTCATGGCTGAGAATGCCAGTGTTCCGCCTCCCTCCAGTAATACACTATCGATATCCATCAAACCCAGAGCCAGCATCAGGTACTCGAGATCAACCTGTTCATTTTTTTCAGGACAAACGACTACCTGTGCTCCGGCCCGCTTGATCTTAGCTATCTTTGAGGTGTCGGCCCGCTTTGTAACGGCAACAAGGGTTAGCTGTGGATTTGCAGTCAGCACCTGGGAGTCAAGGGAGATCCTGGCCAGTGAATCAACCACCACCTTCAGGGGATCCTTACTAATCTTCCGGCTTCGACGGGCATTGAGTTTCGGATTATCTTTCAGAACAGTTCCTATACCCACCATGATGGCCGAATATTCGTGCCGGAGCCTGTGTGCCATTTTGCGTGAAGATTCCCCTGAGATCCAGCGGGATTCTCCAGTAACCGTCGCGATCTTTCCATCAAGGGTCATCGCCCCTTTAAACAGACAGAATGGCTTCCGGGAAGTGATGAACTTTGTAAATGTTTCGTTGAAAGTGGCAGCTTCTTCAGCCATGAGTCCTGTTGTCACTAACACGTTTTTGCTCTCCAGATACCGGATCCCTTTCCCGTTCATTTTCGGGTTTGGGTCTTGCATTGCTATCACAACCTTCCGTATCCCTTTGTACACGATAAGTTCCGCACATGGAGGTGTTTTGCCATAATGGATGCAGGGCTCCAGGTTGATATAGAGTGTGGCTCCACGGGGAGAAATGGTACATGAATTGATTGCATTTACCTCGGCATGCGGCCCTCCAAAATATTCGTGATATCCCTGCCCTATAATCGTATTGTCCTTTACGATAACTGCACCAACCATTGGGTTAGGATTCACCCATCCGGCTCCTTTACTTGCCAGCTTCAATGCCAGCTTCATATATTTAACTTCTTCTTTCATAAAAAAATGGCCCTGGAGAATCATACAGCCGCCATTAATGGCGGCTCTACAATGACGCCTTTCACGGCGTCGTCCCTCCAGGGCCACATAAATATCGTTAAGTATTGCCTTTATAAAGCAACCCTATTGCTATCCTTCTTCCATCCAGACTGTAACTGTCGGTGCCGTAGTTTCAACGGCTCAATCCCTTGCGGGACTAGCGGACTATACCGCCGGTCGGGAATTTCGCCCTGCCCTGAAGAATCAAATTTATTTAAAGAACATCATTCAGGTTTTATCCTGATCAAAACGTGCTGCAAAGATAGATATAATTTAAATTACTCTTTGATAAATCTCCTTGTATAATTATTTTTCCCATCTCTCACATTCAGCAGGTATATTCCGGGAACCAGGTTCTCAACATCCAATTGAACTGATGAACTGCCTTGCTGAAGCCGGATGTCACGCGACAAATTGGATTTACCGTTCAAACTGACGACAGAGAGTTCTATCACGGAATTCACCTTTGCCTCGAATCTTACCGTTAAGGTTTGAACTGCCGGGTTGGGGAAACATGACAATTGAATTTGCACCTCCCGGATATCATTGGTTCCAAGACAATAAACTGTCACATCAACTGAGTCAGATTCATGAATGTCGCCTGAGGTAACTTCGACGTAGTAGGTAGTATGTTCAAGCGGGTAAACCCAGGGATCTTTCACGGAGGAGGTAAACCCGGGGGGATCGGAGGTCCATGCATATATATATGATCCTGTACCCCCTGAAGCCTCTACATCAAGGTGTGAGGAATCTCCGGTACAAATTTCGAGCGGGAAGGCAGATGCCTCCACAACAAGAGGGATTACAGTGCCCTCCTGAACCACCAGGGTGGAGGTTTTGGTAACAGGTTTATTGATTGTAAATGCGCCGTAAAAGGTCACCTCCCCGGCGCCAGCACCGGGTGCCATCCACTGGAATGTCCAGATTGCCGGATTGGATGTCTTTTTCGAATTTTGATTCACATATTTGGTCCCTCCGTTGAGATGCGTACCCGGTCCGGCTATTAATGTTCCCAGTTGTGATCCGGAGGGATCCTGTGGAGAGACCTGGAAACCTTTATCGCCTGAACCTGTAACAGTCACAGTCAGGTTATATATATTTCCTGGCGCATATCCTGTTGGCGGGATATCCGAAGTGATCCATCCCTCTATAAACATGGAGGTTCCACCATGGCAATGCTGACAATCAGATCCATCGCCGGGTGATCCGGTATAGCCGGCAGGACTGCCGCCAGGGTAGTCAGAGTTTACATCACCACCAAAGGATGACAGGATGGTAATCCCAAATATCAGCGCCGGAACGAGTACGAGGAGTAAGTGTTTTTTCATACATTAATGTTTTTAGATATTGGTACGCAAATATATCCTAATTTTTACCACAGAGAACACAGAGGAGACACAGAGTGCATGGAGAATTTCTTTGTACGTTGCATGAAACAAACATAGGAATAAGCCGGATATTTCTTAAAAAAGCAGGGGCAATTCATGAATTGCCCCTGCTTTTTAACGATTCTAAGATAATTTATTCGATCACCAGTTTCTGTACGATGGCCCCCATCTGGCTGTGAACCTGTACCAGGTAGATACCACCCGGAAATCCACTGAGGTCAACCTGGTTTGTTGCCGAGCTCTGACCGGCTTCAATCACGTCGCGATGCACATATTTGCCCTGCATGGAGGTGACAGAGAGGGCTGTTTCGAATCCATTGAGGCCTTTCAGGTTCATTGTAACAAGGCCTTTGGTGGGATTCGGCATCAGGAGCAGGCTGAAGGCTTCTGCATCTGCTTCCGGAACACCAACGGAAGGAACAAAGTGAATTACGACATCATCGGAAACTGTTTCAGTACATGCAGGTCTCGGAGTTGCTGTCAGGGTCAGACCAACATATGCGGTAGAGAGATCGCCGGTTCCCGGATAATAGAACGTGGTTGCAACGGTGTCCTTCCAGAAATGGCCGTCGCCGGAAGTGGTCCACAACAGGCTCTTGTAGTATGAAGCCTGACCATAGATGTTAACGATCTGAACCGTGTTGAGAACTGTGGTATCGTTTCCAGCTGACACCTGGCGTTCAACAACATTAACAGTATCTGTTTTGTATATCGATCCGTCATTCACGGTACAATAATATCTTGTGCTTTCTGTTGGAGCAACCATAGCATTCTGGCTATTGGAAGTAAATCCAGCCGGAGTTGAACCCCAGGAGTAAGTAAATGTACCGCTTCCACCAAAAGCGTTCGCTTCAAGGTAGGTAGAATCACCGATGTTACAGATCCCATCCGGTGTGGCTGTGACTTCCAGAGACATTATGCCAGCGAAGCTGAACGATCCAATGCGTGTCTTCCAATTTGAATTAGACATTGAAGAGTAGTACTCTTGTGTGTACCAGAACTTTCCAATTTCTGTTGGATCGGCAACCATGGCGCTGTAATCACCCCATCGTCCTGATGAATTTGTTTGTGAGCCCCCGCCGTTAAATATTCCTTTTTCGGCAATTGTCATAACACCCAGCGGATCGCCGTTCAACCGGCCGGTATAGCGGATAGAGGGATACATCGATGAACTGGAAATGGAATAACCAAGTGCTATGTTTCCCGCTGAATCCATTGCAATGCTTCCCATCCAGCGATGGTTGTTATCCGGAGAGTAGGTGCCTTCCTGGTACAGGCTCCATTCAGATCCGTCATGCCTTAACTCCATCCATCGGATTCCGGCTACATTTCCCCAGGCAGTGTTCACAGTTGCATTCAAAAGCATCGACCAATGATTTGAAAATTTCCTGAATGGCATTCGAAACATAATATGTTTGTCTGACATTGCATCGAGTTTCGCATTAGTTCCTTTTTGGGTAATAGGTTTTATATACCCGGGAAAAAAGGTCGCCGGAGTGATTGGTATATTGTACGGATTTTCGAATGTTGAATTAACCGGTGTGACCCAGTCAGCATGAAACTCATACATGTAGATTTTTGTTGACAACAAACAGCAAACAGGACAAGGTGTTCCAACGGGTGGAAAATCACTGTCGCAATCTGCTGAAAGAGGACCATCAAAAGATCCGGGGAGGTTAAACATGATCATCGTAGCTGCCGGATTACCGGTGAGCATTTCACTTCTGTTCATTGCCACAACTGCCGGGCTGATCCAGGAAATTGAACCTGCAGCAAACCTGCGGATAGTCATATAGTAACCGTCACCCCATACCGAGAGCTTCGGATAATCCGGCATGTCAGAAAACTCAAACTGGTATCGGTACCATGGGCCCGTGGGATCCGGAGTTTGTGAAATCGCGACATTCTGATAAAAGGGGCCATATGGATAATTGGGGAGTGAAAACTGGCTGAAAAGCCACCTGTCAGCATTTTCATCATAGAGGACAACTGCATCCCCATCATTTGAATTATTTGGCAAACCCGAAAAAACCGAGCTGTTGTTCAGGGGTCCGATCAGCTTCACACCATCTTTATCGTATATGGCATATTTAACATTGGTTACCTGGAAATAATGATCCTGACCTACGTCCCCATCTACGTCCGGAGGATAATATCCCTGTGCATTAACACCCTCAAAATTCTGAATCGTGGTGTCAGTTATGGACTTTCCGAAAAATGTTTGTCTTAGTGGATCCGGGAAAAACGGATCAGAGACATCCCGGTCGTTTGAAATCCGGTTAGCAGGATTTTTCTCAATGAAATCTTTCCAGGACATATCAGCCCTGCCGTTTGTATCTTGCACCATATCCCGTAACGGGGGAGAAACATCAAAGTAAACAGCTTTTGTAACGATGGGTTGTGAGGTTCCCTGTTGAGCAAAAAGAGCTCCAATGGAGAAGAATATACCCATCGAAAAAAGGAGTAATTTTTTCATGAAAATGATTTATGAATCCAACAGCAAAACTAAACAAAAAATAGGAATGCTATTCGATCACTAACTTCTGCACAATGGTTCCCATCTGACTCCGAACCTGCACAAAATAGATTCCACCAGGGAATCCACTGAGGTCGACCTGGTTTGTTACCGAGCTCTGACCGGCTTCAATCACTTCGCGGTGTACATACTTGCCCTGCATGGATGTGATAGAGAGGGCTGTTTCGAATCCATTGAGCCCGTTCAGGTTCATGGTAACCAGTCCTTTGGTTGGATTAGGCATCAGGAAGAGGCTGAAGGCTTCAGCTCCGGCTTCAGGAACACCAACAGCGGGAACGAAATGAATGATCATTTCATTAGCAGCAATTTCCGTGCAAGTAGGCCTGGGAGTCGCAGTGAGGGTAAGTCCGACGCCCATCGTCAGATCTATGGGGCCTGGGTAATAGAAAGTGGTTAAAATGGTATCCTTCCAGAAGTTTCCATCACCGTTGGTTGTCCATAAAAGGGTCAGGTAGTTCGAAGCTTCTCCAAAAAGGTTTACGATAGCAGTGGATGTAAGCATGATTGTATCATTGCCTGCAAATGCTTCAGGATTTTCGTTTACTTCCACGAATACGGTATCTGTTTTCAATTGACTTCCGTCATCCACAATACAGTAGTATTTTGTATCTTCAACCGGGCTTACAGTTAAGTTTGGGGATGTAGAGGTAATTCCCGGGGGAATTGAGGCCCAGGAGTAGGTATAAGAACCGCTTCCGCCTACCGCTGCTGCAGTTAGCAAAGTGGAATCTCCAAAACAGACCGACTCTGGCGTGGCAGTGACATTCACTGAATAGATATCGGCAAAACTGAATGAAGCAATGCGGGTCTTCCAGCTGGCTTGAGATGTACTGGTGTAATATTCCTGGGTATACCAGAATTTGCCGATATCAACAGGATCTGCAACCATGGCGCTGTAATCACCCCAACGACCGTCATTGATCGTCTGTGATCCACCTCCGTTAATAATGCCTTTTTCCGCAATTGTCATAACACCTAACGAATCACCGTTTAATCGGCCAGTATAACGAATAGATGGGTACATGGACGTACTTGAGATGGAATAACCAAGTGCTATGTTTCCCAATGAATCCAGTGCAATGCTTCCCATCCAGCGATGGTTGTTATCCGGAGAGTAGGTGCCTTCCTGGTACAAACTCCAATCTGATCCGTCATGTCGTAATTCCATCCATCGGATTCCAGCCAGCGAGCCGGTAATTTGCACTGTGGTGTTTAAAAGCATCGACAAGTGATCCGAAAATTTCCTCAGGGGCATACGGTGCATAATAACTTTCCTGGAAAAAGCATCAAGCGTCTTGCTTGTTCCTTTTTGAGTAATGACATTCTGATAACTCCAAAATGAAAATGGAGTAATCGGAATTGTATAAGCGAGGCCGAACGTAGAATTAGCCGGAGTGACCCAATCAGGATGAAACTCATAAAGCTTGATATTGGAAGTTGTACCATTCGAGTTCAGGTAGCAAACCGGACAAGGAGTACTATCAGGAGGGAACTCACTGTCACAGTCCGCTGCTAGGGGACCCTCTGAAGAGGTAGGGAGACTGAACATGACCATTGCAGCCGCAGGGTTGCCGGTGAGCATCTCTGTCCTGTCCATTGCCACTACCGCCGGGCCAAGCCAATTCCCGGAACCCGAGGCAAATTTGCGAATCGTCATATAGTAACCATCCCCCCATACCGAGAGCTTCGGATAATCAGGCATATCAGCAAACTGAAATTGGTAACGGTACCAGGTCCCTGTAGGGTCGGAGGTTTGCGAAATTGCCACATTCTCATAAAAGGGTCCATAGGGGTAATTGGGCAGGGAAAACTGACTGAAAAGCCACCTGTCGGCATTTTCATCGTACAAAACAATCGCATCACCATCATTGGAGTTATTCGGCAACCCTGCGAAAATCGAGCTGTTATTCAACGGACCGACCAACATGACCCCATCTTTATCGTAAATGGCATATCTAATGTTGACAACCTGAAAATAATGATTCGGGCCTACATCGCCATTTGCATCCGGAGGATAATATCCGGACGTCCCTACACCTTGGAAATTCTGGAGAGTGGTATCGGTCTGGATTTGTCCAAAAGCGTATTGCCTGATCGGATCTTCAAAATAGGGGTCAGGATTATAGCTGTCATTTGAAAACGTATTCATTGGCCCTTTGACTATATTCACTTTCCAGGACATGTCGGCCGTGGCGTTGGTATCCTGTACCATATCCCGCAGCGGGGGTGAGATATCGAAATAAACAGCTTTCGTAACAATGGGCTGGGAAATTCCACCCTGTGCATAAAGAGCTCCAATGGAGATGAATATCCCCACCGAAAAAAGGAACAATTTTTTCATGAAAATGGTTTTATGAATCCAACAGCAAAGCTAAACAAAAAACAGGAATGCTATTCTATCACTAATTTTTGAACTATGGTCCCCATCTGACTGTGGACCTGTACCAGGTAGATCCCACCCGGGAATCCACTGAGGTCGACCTGGTTTGTTACCGAGCTCTGACCGGCTTCAATCACTTCGCGGTGTACATACTTGCCCTGCATGGATGTGATAGAGAGGGCTGTTTCGAATCCATTGAGCCCGTTCAGGTTCATGGTAACCAGTCCTTTGGTTGGATTAGGCATCAGGAAGAGGCTGAAGGCTTCAGCTCCGGCTTCAGGAACACCAACGGCCGGAACAAAATGGATGACGACTTCATCGGAAACCGTTTCTGTACAGTTTGGTCTTGGTGTTGCAGTAAGAGTCAGTCCGACATATCCGGTAGCGAGATCGCCTGCTCCAGGGTAGTAGAAGGTCGTAGCAACAGTATCTTTCCAGAAATAACCATCCCCGGGAGTAGTCCAGAGGAGGCTCAGGTAGTTGGAAACATCTCCATTGAGGTTAACAATCTGAACAGTATTGAGGAGTATCTGGTCATCACCTGCGAAGACCTCGGGATCCTCGTTCACAATCACATCCGCAGTATCTGTCTTGATATTAGTTCCGTCATTCACATCACAATAATAGGTTGTGTTTTCTGTAGGGCTGTCTGTCGGATTCTGCAGGTTGGAGGTAAATCCTGGTGGAATTGAGGCCCAGGAGTAGGTATAGCTTCCAGTTCCACCGGAAACCGTTGCATTTAACTGAGTTTCATCACCAATACAGATGGCATCCGGAGTGGCCGTGGTATTCAGTGTCATTATGTTGGCAAAACTGAACGAGGCGATTCGGGTTTTCCAGCCTGCAGATGACATGTTGGTATAGTATTCCTGGGTATACCAGAAAGTAGCATCAGATGAAGGATCAACCGACATGCAACTGTAATCACCCCAGCGGCTTGGGTTTCCGCTCCAGGTATTTGTCTGCGACCCGCCACCATTGGCGATACCAGCTTCCTTGATGGTCATGACATTCAGAGGATCATTAGCCATCCTGCCAGTATAACGAATAGATGGGAATAGGGTTGAACTGGAGATAGAATAGCCGAGTGCGATATTTCCGGACGCATCCATAGCAATACTGCCCATCCATCGGTAGTGGTCATCGGGACTGTATGTTCCCTCCTGATAGACAGACCAGTCCTGGCCTGTAGTCTTTCTCAGTTCCCACCATCGGATTCCGGCAACACCACCTCCTGCATTCACTGTAGCGTTACACACCATGGACCAATGATCGGTGAATTTACGGAACGGAAGCCGGAACATAATACGACCTGCCTGGTCATCAACCTTCACATTGGTATTTTTTTGCGGGATGCCTCCGGGAATGGATCCGGAGAATGAGGCGACATTAAGATACCCTGCCAGGGTATATGTTGAATTTGCAGTATTGTTCCAATCTACACTAAACTCATAGATCCCAAGACGATCGGGACCATCATTGAGATAGACAAAATAGGCGGGTGTGCCGGCGGGTGGAAAATCGCTGTCACAATCAGAGGAAAGAACGCAATAGGCACCATTTCCGGAACTAAGTGTAAACATAACCATTTCGGCATTCGGATCGCCGGAAAGCATGGCGTCACGGTCGAATGCATGTGCACCGGTTCCCACATAGTTACCGCTTCCCGAACTGAAACGGTTCGTTGTCATGTAGTAACCGTCCTGCCAAACGCTGAACTTCGGGTAGTCGGGCATTTCAGTGAATGCAAACCCGTACCGGTACCAGGAGCCGGTTGGATCCGCTGTTTGTGACACAGCAATCATTTCGTAAAACGGTCCGTTAGGATAGTTGGGCAATGCAAACTGCGAAAACAGCCAGCGATCTGCCTGCTCATCATAAACCACGATGGCATCCCCGTCATTGGAGTTACCCCAGGGTCCAGGAAAGCCGTTCCAGATGGTCCGGTTTAACGAGGGGCCCATAACGGACTGGCCATTCTTATCGCGGATCTGAAAGGAGGTATTTACACACTGAAAGAAGTGGTTAGGGCCTACCTCACCGTCAGTGTCAGGAGGAACCAGGGATCCGTTCCCCTGGAGTCCAAAAACGTTCACTATGGTGGTATCTGTTACCTGATCGCCAAACCAGGTCTGTCTAACCGGATCGGAACCCGGCATAGCGTCGTCAGTGGGTCTTCCAAAGGGATACAGATTATTTTTTACAACTCCGTCTTTCCAGGCCATATCTGTCTCTCCCGGGTCCATCTGAACCATATCCCGTAAAGGGGGTGAGATGTCAAAGTAGACAGCTTTCGAAACTATGGGTTGGGAGATTTCGTCCTGCGAAAAAAGCCCCCCAATGGAGAAGAATATCCCCAGGAATAAAAGGAATAATTTTTTCATGAATGTGATTTTTATGAATCCAACTGCAAAGATAATAAAAAGGTGTAATTTTATCTCTTCTAACCGCATTTACATATGAACATCATAGTTACCGGAGCCAGCCAGGGAATTGGCAAAGAGATCGTGAAATTGCTTTGCATGTCGAAAAAAAACCATGTAATTGCCATCTCACGCAACGAAAAACAGCTTCAGGTATTGGCCGACGAATGCAGGAAGAGCAATCCCAGCGCCAATGTAACACCCTATGCATTTGATCTGACCCAGTTTGACTTCTATCCGTTGGTGATCCAACGTATCGAGACCTTCATGCCCCACTGCGATATCCTGATTAACAATGCCGGGAAGCTGATTTACAAATCGATCAGAAAAATCGATCAGAACGAATTTGACGATATTTTCAATGTCAATGTTAAAGGACTCTTTTTCTTTACACAAGCCATGTTACCGATGATGAGTAAAGGGAGTCACATCGTGAACATCAGCAGTATGGGAGGGATTCAGGGCAGTAAGAAGTTCAGGGGCCTCTCGGCATACAGTGCCAGCAAAGGAGCCGTGGCCATCCTCTCGGAAGCTCTTGCAGAAGAGTTGATGGATGAGGAGATCCGGGTAAACTGCCTGGCTCTTGGAGGTGTAGACACCGAGATGTTTCAAAACGCATTTCCCCATGCTGAGGCCTCTTACAGCCCTACCCAAATGGCACAGTACATTGTGGACTTCGCTCTGAACGGATGGAAACATTACAACGGGAAGGTGTTGCCGGTGTCGGTTAACACTCCGTAGTCCCTAAACCCCCTGCTCACCCCCAA
>CALCGJ010000062.1 GCA_937900965.1 uncultured Bacteroidota bacterium
TCTGCTTTTTGCACATACAAGGGATAGACACTAGCAAAAGTCATTCTATAAACTCTCTTATGATCCATTTTGCCGATTTTTTTTTCTTACCAGGAGGATGATCCCTAATACAAGCAATGTGACCACCGCCACCGGTGAAGCCAGGACAACAAAGCTTTGAATGATCAGCCAGTTACCGGGAGGAGTGGCGATCAGCAATTGGCGATTGGCCGCATTGTCTTCGATCCCCAGCAGGGCCATGTTCTCTTTCAGAGCAAACTCCTCTCCGGCATAGTTCACCCCCTCGCCGAAGCCATATCCGGAGATCTCTCTGCCATCTTTTGTCCCTTTCACAATCACACCTCCCTCCCTGATTTCGCTGGCTGCCGAATAGATAAACTGGTCGTCAACCGTGGAAGCCATAGTAAACTCAAGGCGCTTCTCCGGAATCTTCACCAGCCAGCCATTTGGGTACCAGGCATGCGATCTCGGGCTCCGCATCCACCGGGTGATGGTGACCGTACCCGTGATGTTCTCACCTTTGCCGCTTTCGTCAATGTATTTGCCGGCAATGGCCCGCGTCACAGAATCGGGAGGATCATCACCCATGTTTTTCAGGTCGGCTGTTTTGTCGGAATGGGGAGAGGCGAAGGTCACCTCAGTGTTGTCGTCAAACTGCACATCAGACCAGTCCCAGCCAAACGATTTTGGGGTTTCACCAGAGAGCCCTTCCTTGATGTTCATAACGGCCTGAACGAGGATGTTTTTCGGATACCCGGTTGGTGAAATGCCGGCCAGCCACTGATGGTCCATCCACATCTTGCCGGTAATGGTCCGGGATTCACCCTGATAGGTGACCGTTCCCCAGGTTTTGATATTGGGAAACGAGTAGTACCAGGTTCCCAATCCGAAGATGGAGGGCTCCTTCCCATTATCACCCTGAAGCAACAGTGGTTTGCTCTCATCCAGGTTCAGGTCGATCGAAAGCTCTCCGACAGGATCATTCACCTCGATTTTCATTGGGAACATCCTCTCCTTTTCAAGACTTACCGCACTGTTCAACCCTATTTGGGCAACAAAAGGTTCGATACCGTAAGTGATCTCCCCGCTGGTCCCCGAAATGATGGGATTGCTTCCGGTTACGTGCAAATTCAGATCGGCATAATTTACAGCCACAACAGTCTGTACCAGTTGATTTTGAAGGGCAGACAGGCCAAGTTTGTCAGCAATTCGTGGTGGGTAGAGCGCCCGCCGGAAAAAGACCACTACAATGTCGATTTCGTTTTCGTTGGTATCCAGGAAGTTCCCTGACCAAAAGTACCACCCGAACTGAAAATCCAGCTGAGCCTTGTGGTCGCGGGGAAAGGCCAGCGTGTCGTAGGTATTCATATCCTCATATCCGTAGAAATAATCCTGGCCCATAAAATTGGGCAGGGCATAGCACTGGGTGTTGTCCAGTCCTTGTTCAGCCCGGTCTATCAGAAGGGCATAGCGTGCCGGGTATTTCTTAACAAGAGGCGTTCGTGTACCCAATACGTTGTTGATCATGACGGCTGTTGGCTGAGCGATATCCTTTTTCATCCCCGGAGGAGAGGTGAAAAAAACGATCAGTATGGCTGCTGCAATGATGGCGAGTAAAATTGTGATGATTGCTTTCATGTTTTTCTAATCAACTGATGATTTTGTATTTTCGTAGACCAATTTAGTGAGAAAAAATAACATTTCGCTTAAATTCCCTTTTATGCCAAGTTTTGTAATCAACGAGAAGTGTGATGGCTGTAAGGCACAGGACCGGACAGCCTGCCAGTATATTTGTCCCAACGACCTGATGATACTGGATAAAGATAAGAATAAAGCTTACAACCGGGCTGTCGACATGTGCTGGGAGTGTTACAGCTGTGTGAAAATTTGTCCTACACAGGCCATTGAAGTGAGAGGCTACGCCGATTTTATGCCTCTTGGAGCCTCCGTACAACCCATGCGCAGTACGGATGCAATCATGTGGGCGGTTAAGTTCAGGAATCAGAAAGTGAAGCGATTTAAGTTTCCGATACGAACCACCCCTGAAGGAACCATCGACCCTGCAGCAGGGTTTTCTACCGGTACCGATAACCTGAAGGATACTCACCTGCGGACAGAGCCCGGGTCACTGGGAACCCGCCCCTGATCTTACAAATTGCGGGTTTATAACCCGCCCCTAATTTAAAACTATGAACAATTTCGAGACCATACAGATAGAGACCGATCTTTTAATATTAGGTGGTGGCATGGCTGCCTGTGGTGCTGCATTTGAAGCTGCTCACTGGGCCAAACAGCACAACATGAGGGTTACCCTGGTTGACAAAGCTGCCATGGAACGGAGTGGTGCTGTAGCAATGGGGCTTTCAGCCATAAACCTCTACCTGGGATTGAAGAATGGAAAAAATACGGTGGAGGACTACGTTAACTATGTAAAGACTGACCTGATGGGCATTGCCCGCGACGACCTGGTGGCTAACATTGCCCGGCATGTCGACTCTTCGGTCCATCTCTTTGAAAAATGGGGCCTGCCAATCTGGAAAGATGATGAGGGGAATTATGTGAACGAAGGCCGCTGGCAGATCATGATTCACGGGGAGTCCTACAAGAACATAGTCTCTGAAGCCGCTAAAAATGCGCTTAAAGAGCTGGGCAATAACGGACAATATATCGAACGGGTGTTCATCACCGAACCCATCATGAATGGCGATCGTTGTGTTGGCGCAGCCGGCTTCAGTGTGCGTGAAAACAAGTTCTACATCTTCAAAGCGAAGGCAGTACTGGATGTGATGGGAGGTGCTGTACATGTTTTCCGTCCCCGATCGGTGGGAGAAGGGCTGGGCCGTTCGTGGTATCCACCCTTCAACTCGGGTGCCAGCGCCTATTTTACTCTTAAGAGCGGGGCAGAGATGACCTGCCAGGAGGTACGGTTTGTCCCGGTGCGGTTCAAGGATTCATATGGCCCCGTTGGTGCCTGGTTTCTCCTCTTCAAAGCTAAAGCAACCAATGCCAAAGGTGAAGACTACATGGTGACTCGCGCATCCGAGCTGGAAAAATGGGCTCCATATGGAACAGCCAAACCTACGCCTGCAAATCTGAGGAATTACCTGATGATGCTGGAGGTGGAAGCAGGTAACGGTCCGATCTATATGAAGACTGATGACGCTATCAAAGAGATTGTGGCCAATATTCCTGATGAGAAGGAGGCCAAACGCAAACTGAAAGAGCTGGAGTCGGAAGCATGGGAAGACTTTCTTGACATGACCATCAGCCAGGCCCTGAACTGGGCAGCTCACAATATTAGTCCTGAAGAGATGCCTTCAGAGATAGCCGCCTGCGAACCCTATTTCATCAGCTCACATTCCGGTGCTTCCGGTGCGTGGATCAGCGGACCGGAAGACCTGGCTCCAGCTGATAAGTTTTGGGGGTATCCGAACATGACTACTGTAAAAGGACTTTTTGCTGCAGGAGATGCCTCCGGTGCATCATCGCATAAATTTTCCTCGGGCTCCTTCACAGAAGGCAGGATTGCGGCTAAATCGGCCCTGGCATTCTGTTCCGACAACCCGGATCCGGTAGTTGTCGGTGACGCTCATATTGAGGAGTTGAAACAAAGGATCCTCCAGCCACTTGTCACCTTTGAAGAGCACAAAGACTATGCAAACGATGCCGATGTAAATCCAAACTTCATCAAACCCCGGATGTTCATGTTCCGTTTGCAGAAGATCATGGATGAATATGCCGGAGGTACTTCGGTGGGATTCAAAACATCGAAAGCGTTACTGGAAAAAGGGCTAGAATTTCTGCAATACATGAAAGAGGACGCTGAAAAGCTTGCTGCTTCCGACCTGAATGAACTGATGCGCTGCTGGGAAAATGTTCACCGGATGTGGCAGGCCGAATCGCATATCCGGACCATCCTCTTCCGTGAAGAGACCCGCTGGCCGGGATACTATTTCCGGACCGACTTCCCGGAGATGAAGGAGGAGTGGAAATGCTTTGCCAACTGCAAGTGGGATCCCGAAACCGGCACATGGGAAATGTTGAAAAGAGAGATCGAAGAGATCTGATGAGCGCGGAAAAACACAAACCAATTGTTGTTATTGGCGGAGGCATCAGCGGTGTAACGGCTGCTGTTGAACTTGCTGAAGCCGGCAAGGAGGTGATCCTGATTGAAGAGCAACCCTACCTGGGAGGCAATGTGGTGAAGATGAACAACTACTTCCCAAAACTATGCCCCCCCAGTTGCGGACTGGAGATCAACTTACGCAGAATCCGGCAGAATCCCCGCATTAAGGTTTTTACCTCTTCCACTGTTTCAAACAT
>CALCGJ010000063.1 GCA_937900965.1 uncultured Bacteroidota bacterium
TTCGTCTTTGAATTGGGTGGGCAAAAGTAAAGGTTTTCCGTGAATGTTCAAAATAAATTATCCTGCAAATTGCTGCCTGTATTGAGACAGCCGTTTCCAGTGATAGTATCAAATGAAGTTGAAATACCTATCCGTTACTAAAAATTTAGTAAGTGTGTTAATTTCTTTGTTAATATGATCTTTTACCGCTCATTGAATACCTGCGAAAAAAATGTTACTTTTGTCCTGTAAAAACAACTAAACTATGAAAACATATATTCTCATCTTTACTTTTATTGGCTTGATTTTCAATGCCTTTTCCCAAACCACTATTACTTACGACCAACGAGCACTCGAGGCAGGTGATCAAAATACCTTCCAGGCTATCGAGTATGTGCTTCCCGGAGGTTCAGGCCCAAACCAGATATGGGATTTCTCGAAAATCCAGTATACTGGCGAAATTGATGAAGGCAGCCTGAATACAACTCCATCAAAAACTCCGGCAAGGATCGGCCAATTCAACATGGTTGTGACCGAAAAGGATAAAGAGTATTACTACAATCTGACAACCACAACACTTGAAGAGCTAGGCTACCTTTCAGAAGAGTATGACCTGGTCTATACAGATCCCGTTCTCAAGATGGTATATCCCTTCAGCTTTGGTGATGAATTTACAGATCAATGGGCAGGCAATGCTGTTTTCAAAGGAGTGACGAACATTGACCTGACTGGCGACTACACTGTAACAGCAGATGCCTTCGGGACCCTTATCCTCCCCGACCGGGTACTGAAAAACACATTGCGCGTCAGAAGCGAAAAAACCGGCATCGAGGTCAACATGTGCAGTTCCATCGAAGTCAGTATTATCCGCTACTTCTGGTATGCACCGGGATACCGTTATCCTGTTTTATATACCTCCGTTCGTGAATACACTGCAACCGGAAAGGACCCGGTTGTTGAAAAGACTTCGGGCATCAACCTCCAGCAATCACTGGAAATCCTTGCCGATGGTGAAGAAAATCAGCAGCTCCTGGAAACTGAAGCCGACGTTGCTGTTATCGTATACCCCAATCCATTTGACGAGAAGCTGACCTACAACTATTTTCTCAGGAAGAACCTCTCAGTTTCGATAGACCTGTACGATATCTCCGGAAGGATAGACAAGTCGCTGTTGAAGACCCAGAATCAACCTGAGGGACTCTACACCAATGACTTAATTTCCACTGATTACAGCCTGAAACCCGGCATCTATTACCTTCGGTTTTCTTTTGACAACAAAGTGGTTGTTAAGAAGATCGTGAAGTTATAGCCTCTTCAGGATTCAACACTTTACACATCTATCCTGAAAAAATATTGCAGGGGCGACCGGAGTGGCCGCCCCTGCTTTTTTTGTGTCTGGACAGGTCATTGGTCGACATTTTATGTGAAACCCGTATTGACAAACCCAATGAATGATTACTTTTGAAGGATTATCAAATGTAAACTGATGAAACGAATCCTGATCACTACCGGCAATGGCATGTTTGGCAAGGCCCTTGCACATGAATTGATCGATAAAGAGGTCAACCTGCGGATCATGGTCCGTGACAAATCATCATGCTCCATAACCGGCCCAAGGGTCGAAATTGTAACCGGTGACCTGGATAAACCGGAGAGCCTGATCCCGGTGATGAAAGGTGTGGATACCGTATTCCTCTCCTCCCCCATCGGGCCAGGAATCGTAGAGCGGGAAGCCGCTGTGATCGAAGCTGCCAAAGCTGCAGACACCGGGCAAATCATCAAGATATTTGGTGCAGTCAGGCATGAAGGTGACAAACTCGACATGATGCATGTCAAGGTGCTGGAAAAGCTTAAGGATTCTGGTATCGGCTGGACGTTGATCTCACCTAACTCGGTAATGGAGACCTCCCTCCTTGGGCAGGCCCAATCGGTTAAATATGTTAGAGCACTTTACGGCAGTTCCGGTCACGGCAAGGTAGGGTTGGTCGCGTTGAAAAACATAGCAGAGGCATCCAGCCATGTAATTATGACGGATGGTCACGACGGGCAAAACTATGAACTTACAGGGCCTGAAGCCATCGATATGTATGAAGTGGCCACCCGTTTTTCTGCAGCATTGGATGCAAAAATCGACTACATCGACCTGACGGAGGAGCAGATGACATCCATGTTCATGAAGTTTGATAAAACCATGACCCCCGAACGAATGGAATTAGAGGTACTCTGTCACCTGCGGGCATGGAAGGAGGGGCGTGCCAGCCTGGTAACCGAAACCTATGAAAAGTTAACGGGAAAAGATCCTCTCTCAACTGAAGCATGGGTTCAGAAACATCAGGAACTCTTTCGGAAAGGGATGTGGCCAATGGTTCTTGCAAAACTGATGCGCAGGTTTTCTTAATCGCAGAACGTTTTAAATTATAGTATTGTCATGAATAACAATTCATCATCATTTACAACATCTCCCCTGGTGATCTTTGCTGCTATCATCATTATCCTGGCAGGGATGATGTATGCCTCTTCCATCGTCGCACCTTTTTTACTGGCACTGTTCATCGCCATCATCCTCTCGCAGCCTGTTCAATGGCTGGTCAGGAAACGTGTCCCGCTGTGGCTTTCGATTGTCCTGGTGTTGCTGGGAGGTATTGCGGTCTTTGTCGGAATGGGAGAGATCATCGGAAGTTCCCTCTCCTCTTTCAGGCAGGATGCACCCAAATATGCTGCAAGTCTGAACGCCATGGCCGCCTCCTTCTTCCAGTGGCTTCAGGAGCAAGGATTTGACCTCAACCAGGATCAGCTTGGAGAGATGTTTGATCCGGGTAAAGTGATCAGTATGACTGCCGGAATTTTGGGACAATTGGGCAGTCTGATGGGCAATACATTCCTGGTCTTTTTCATCATTCTGTTTATCCTGCTGGAAGACCAGAGTTTTGCTTACAAAGCCAAAGTCCTGACAAGAGGACCACGTGAATCACTTGCCTACCTTGACCAAATCGGAAAAAGCATTCGCCATTACCTTTCTATCAAGACCCTGATAAGCATTATCACAGGTATTCTTATCTGGGTAGCCCTGATGATCATCGGTGTAGAGTATGCAATCGTATGGGCGCTGATAGCTTTCCTGCTCAACTATATCCCAACCATCGGCTCAATCCTTGCCGGCATCCCTGCTGTACTCTTTGCCCTGGTCCAGGTGGGATACGGCGGTGCTCTCTGGACACTGGGTGTCTATATAGCGCTGAACACTGTGATCGGGAATGTGGTGGAACCCAAAATGATGGGCAAAGGGCTGGGACTCTCTTCTCTGGTTGTGTTCCTGGCTCTTGTCTTCTGGGGATTCCTCCTTGGGACAGTTGGGATGTTCCTCTCTGTCCCTCTCACTATGGCTCTCAAGATCGTTCTTGAGCAGAATGAGAAGACCAGATGGATTGCAGTTCTCCTGGGCACCCAGCAGGAGGCAAAGATTCTGATGAAAGAGGAAGAGGCGTAAAGCACAAAAATTCACTCCGCTCATGCATCCCGCGGCATCCGGGCAGATGGTGCAACACCTAGATACTCCGGAGTTTTTGATGAAAGAGCTCTATGGATTTTGGGAAGATGGCCTTTTCAGCAATCAGTTGCCTGTTCATCTCAAATATAGTTTGAACGTTTCCCTGAATACCTGACAGCGTATCAGGATTTGTACCTTCACTCATAACGATTCCATTCCTGCCGTCGGTCACCCATGCGGTGCTTGCCGGAAGATCAGATACCACGGGAATGCACCCAAAGGCCATTGCTTCAAGCAGGGAGACCGAAAGTGCATCGGAACTCAATATGGAAATGTAGAACTGGGCCTTCCGGTAATATTCGTTTTGTTCATCCTGGCTGATAAACCCCACAAATTCTACAGCATCACTGATATCAAGTTGCCTGCTGAGTTCGGTCAGATCATCTTTCAATGACCCGTCGTTAGCAACTACCATCCGGGCATCCTCATTTTTCTCCAGGATCCTGGCAAAAAGATGCAGTATACGGTCGATGTTTGAATTTGCGTTCAACGTCCTGTTCGAGAAAAAAAAGTTTGGATCCTTATCCTGTGGCAACGCATCAGGAAGCTTGTCCAGTCCGAAAGGGAATGTCATGGTCTCTAAGGATGACAGATCATGAATAATACCGGCAACATCTTCTGAATCAGCTGTGGCCAGGTTTGCATGCTTCAGTGAAAAGCGGGTCACCATTCTGTATAAACCATTTATAAATGGAGTAACCAGGATATCTGTCCCCCAGGCCGATTGGATAAGTTTGAACTGATGCCCGGAAAAGACTTTTGCTATCGCGGCCACAAATCCGTGACTGGTTATATAATGTGCATTGACGAAATCGGGTCTGACTCTCTTTATGATCCGGATCAGGGGAGCAATCATGCTAAAATACTGAAAGTTTCCTCCTGATTCAGTAATCGTAAGATTAAACGGGAACAACCGATCTTCAGGGATAACCTCCCTGATCTTTGGATCGATATCCTGTGAAGAGACCAGGTAAACCTCAAAATACCTGCTCAGTTCTTTGGTCCATTTAAGGATATGCGGGCTTCCACCATCTCCAACGATCATGTATTTGTTCATCGGTTCTGAATATCTGAAGCCCAGGAATTATACACCTCTTCCAGCTCCGGATGATCTCTCAGATATCTCTGATCATGGTCTCTCGTTGAACCTACCACCTTTGCAGGATTACCACTAAGGATAGAAAAATCGGGAAAAGATCCCTTTACATAGCTGTAGGCAGTAACGAGGCTTCCTTTGCCGATAATCGTACCGGGAGCGACAACTGAATGTGGCCCGATAAACGAATAGTTTCCAATCTCCACCGAGCCCTTTTCATACCCTACATGTTCCTTATTCTCAATGTATGATTTCCCATACAGCCTGATCGCAATATGACTGGAGTGTGTTAAAATGCTGATATAATTGGTGATCTGACATCCCTCTCCAATGCTTAATCCGTTGCAGCTGTCCAGGAAATTGAAGTGTCCGATAAATACGTGGTCGGCAATCTTAAGTTTCTTTCTGCATCCGATAAAAGTGGAGTTGCTCACCCTGGTATGAGGCAGGTATTTTCCTCCAGGGATCTTGTATCCATATAGCATGGCTGGTTTGCCGGAATGCCGTTTAAGGAAGTTTTTACAGGATCTGACAAGTCTCATATGTTCAATATATATACATTAGGAATAGAGGCTTAATACAAAGATAGTGATTCTTACTTTGACACAAATAACCTTGAATTACACTTTGTTGCCTGTTAGCTTTAATAACCAGAAAATGAATGCTGTCGAATATACAAACTGGCTGATAGAAATGAGATAAAATCCG
>CALCGJ010000064.1 GCA_937900965.1 uncultured Bacteroidota bacterium
GAAACCGGTTGTACTCCCCGATATCCTGTACGACCTCGCAAAATGGGACCTGAAGCCTCAGTTCCAGGACTCGTTGCAAGGGCTCATCGCTACCCTGGATGCCAATGAAACTGTTGTCATTGAACTTGCCGCCCATACTGACTCACGGGATAATGAAGAGCGGAATGACATCCTCTCCCAGCGAAGGGCTCAATCGGTTGTTGATTACATGGTCAGCCGCGGGATTGATCCCGACAGAATGGTTGCCAAAGGATATGGTGAGCGGGCTCCCCGCACCCTCAACCGTGATATAACAAAAGAGGGATTCACCTTTACTGCAGGCATGGTACTTAATGACACCCTGATTAACTCATTACCTAATACAGCTGTTAAAGAGGCTGCACACCAGCTTAACCGCCGAACCGAATTTGCCATCCTCCGGAACGATTTCATCCCAAAAACCAGGATCACGAAAACACCGGCTCCCGCCATCGAGATGGTAGTGAAACCCGAAGAGAACAGTATTGTTTACACCCTCACGAAAGAGGATAACCTCGAAGCCACCTGCTTTGTAAACGGCATCACCTCAACCTTCCAGTATGACCCGAGAGAGAATGCGTTCTTCATCTCCACTGCCGAGGCTGTAAGGCTACTCACCAGTGGAGCTATTGACCGGAATGATTTTATTGGAGATGCCACCCAGTTGATTGGTGAAGGAACTGTCGCCAACGGGGCAATCATCAACATCCGGGAAATGCGGATCGGAAAAAATGTAGCCAGGGATCTGAAAGCAACTGTTAACCAGAAGCTTAAAAATCAGATCTACTTTGGTCCAAACACCATGCGCCAATTCGGAGCTTTCAGTGTTGACGCTGACGATGCTAAAATTATTTTTGAATAATGAATGGCCCTCTCAAATAAATATAACCAGCGAGGCGTATCCTCCGGCAAGGAGGAGGTTCATGCTGCCATCAAAAACCTGGATAAAGGACTCTTCCCTAAAGCTTTCTGTAAGGTTATTCCCGATATAACCTGTGGTGATGAGGCATGGTGCAACATCATGCACGCCGATGGGGCCGGCACCAAATCCTCCCTGGCTTATCTTTATTGGAAAGAGACAGGGGATATCTCCGTTTGGAAAGGCATCGCTCAGGATGCCATCGTGATGAACCTGGATGACCTCGCCTGCGTGGGAGCATTAGACAACATACTGCTATCCAGCACTATCGGACGAAACAAACAGAGGATCCCCGGCGAAATACTGACTGCAATCATTGAGGGAACAGAGGAGTTTCTGCAGAAGATGCGGGACCTGGGTGTGGGGATCCACTCCACGGGTGGGGAGACAGCTGATGTTGGGGACCTGGTGAGGACAATCATCGTCGACTCAACAGTCTTCTGCCGGATGCCCCGGTCGCAGGTGGTCGATAATGCCAGGATCAAGGCAGGTGATGTGATTGTGGGGCTGGCCTCATTCGGGAAAGCAACCTACGAAGATGAATATAACGGAGGTATGGGCAGCAACGGACTAACTTCAGCCCGTCATGATGTATTAAATAATACTTACGCTTCCAACTTCCCTGAAAGCTTTGATGAACTTATACCGACTAATCTTGTTTACAGCGGTTCCAACAGATTAACCGATCCATCCGGCTTCGAAAATATCAATGTGGGGAGGTTAATGCTCTCCCCTACCCGCACATATGCACCTGTGATCAAACGAATACTCGGGCAGCATCGCAGTGATATCCATGGTATCATTCACTGTTCGGGGGGAGGACAGACAAAAATACTGCACTTCATTGATCAACTGCATGTTATCAAAGATAACCTCTTCCCCATCCCTCGCCTGTTCCAACTGATTCATGATCAATCGCAAACTCCATGGGATGAGATGTACCGGGTATTCAATATGGGACACAGAATGGAATTATATGTTCCGGAACACATTGCCAAAGATCTGCTGGATATTGCAGGTGAGTTCCGGATAGAGGGCCGGATAATCGGTCGCTGCGAGGAGTCTGCCAGCCGTAAACTGACCATCATCAGCCCTGAAGGAAGCATCAATTATTAACAAATACAATACTATACCAATGAAAAAAGCATTGACCATTGCAGTGATAATTCTGCTTGCCATTCTTCTCGGGGTATTCAGTTTTCTATACTGGGGTACATACGACGAGGGCATCAGGGCAGGTACGGTATTACGGATCAGTAAAAAAGGAGTTATCTGGAAGACATACGAAGGTCAGCTTGGTCTGGAGTCGTTCGGAGCATTGAAAAAAGTCAGTCCGCTGGCAGAAACGTTCGATTTCTCCGTGGAGCGCGGCAATGACTCGATTGTACGGCTTCTGGAGTCTGTAGCTCTTTCCGGCGACCGGATAAACCTGCGATACTTCAAGCGCTACATGGTCTTCCCCTGGAGAGGGAAGACAAAATATTTCGTTACAGGCGTGGAACAGAGCTTCACTCCAAGGGCCATGCAATCACAGAAAGAACCATTTGGCCATTAACCAATCTCCATTCCATGAGAAATGCCTTTAAATATTTGACGGGAGCAGGGATGTTTATCATTCTGCTAACCCTAACTTCTTGTGAAAATAAGATTCCTCCTACTGTCATTGCTATCTCAAAGGCTTCCGACAACTACATCAACTGGCTGAAACGTGCTGATTCCACTGTACAGTATGTGAATCTATATTCACTTCCTCTCGATTCTGCATTGAACCTACTTGCAGATTGTGACGGATTGCTGCTAACCGGTGGAGAGGATGTATTTCCAGGGATCTATGATAAAGAGGGTGATACAGCCCGTTGCGGTACCATTGACTTCTACCGGGATACCCTGGAAATCAACCTGGTTCTCCGTGCGATAGATATAGAGATGCCGATATTTGGAATCTGTCGCGGTGAACAACTCCTCAATGTAGTTTTCGGCGGAGAGCTGTTCATCGATATTCCACAGGATTTTAATACAACTATCCTGCACCGCTGTGACGATTACCTAACCTGTTTTCACATGGTGTATGTTGAGCCTAACACCTTCCTTCACGCACTCTGTGACTGTGATTCTGCCCTTGTTACCACCAACCACCATCAGGCTGTCAGGGTTATTCCTCCCGACTTGAAAGCCAACTCATATGCGTCCGACGGTTTGGTTGAAGGAGTCGAACTGGCCAATGGATCGGGACAGCCATTTTTTCTGGCTGTACAATGGCATCCGGAACGCATGGAGGCAACCAATCCATTGTCGGGTCCCCTGGCCGAAGCCTTCCTCACACAATGCCGGATTTACTCCCTGAGATGGTAATGTAGCTAATTCTGCGTACCTTTGCACCCCGAAAAACCAACTATGTTAGATAAATTAGAAGCGATAAAGAAGAAATATGATGATCTGACTGAGCTGATGAATGATCCGAAGATAACGGGTGATATGAAACGTTATATCAAGATAAACCGTGACTTCAAGGAGCTGACGCCTATCATTAAGGCTTATCACGTCTATAAAAACCTGGTGGCCAACATAAATCACGCAAAGGAGATGCTCGCTACTGAAAAGGATGAAGAGATGCGGGTTATGGCCAGAGAGGAGTTTGAGACACTTACTGCGACCCGGAGTACCATGGAGGAAGATATCCGCCTGATGCTGATTCCTTCTGATCCCCAGGATGTTAAAAATGCGATTGTAGAGATCCGGGCCGGTACGGGTGGCGATGAAGCCAGTCTCTTTGCAGGTGATCTTTACAGGATGTATACCCGGTATTGTGAAGTCAGAAAGTGGAAAGCAGATCTGGTTGACTTCACCGAAGGAACCGCAGGCGGTTTCAAGGAGATTATTTTCAACGTTAGCGGGGAAGGAGCCTATGGCCAGCTGAAATATGAATCGGGTGTTCACCGGGTGCAACGTGTTCCCGATACCGAAACGCAGGGGCGTGTACATACGTCGGCGGCCTCAGTTGCTGTCCTGCCTGAAGCGGACGAATTCGAAGTAGAGATCAAACCGGGCGATATCCGGAAAGACACATTTTGCTCCTCCGGACCGGGTGGACAGTCAGTTAACACTACCTACTCGGCTATCCGTCTGACTCACATCCCCTCAGGGATTGTTGCCTCCTGCCAGGACGAGAAATCGCAAATGAAGAATTTCGACAAAGCGATGAAGGTACTTCGCAGCCGCTTGTTTGAGCTTGAACACAACAAATACCTGGAAGAGATCTCGAAGAAACGCAATACAATGATCTCCACGGGCGATCGTTCGGCCAAGATCCGCACTTACAACTGGGCTCAGAGCCGTGTGACTGACCACAGGATCAACATGAGCCTCTATAACCTGAATACAATTATGGATGGCGAAATCCAGCCCCTGATCGATGCACTTCAGCTTGCTGAGAATGCGGAGAGGCTGAAGGCGGCGGTGAGTTAATTGCCATCATTGCACATCATTGCACATCATTGCCATGAATTGCCATCTGCTGAA
>CALCGJ010000065.1 GCA_937900965.1 uncultured Bacteroidota bacterium
TCTTTCGTCATATATCTCTTGTTATACCTCTGAAATTCAGAGACCAAACCATTCTCATTTCACCTGGTATTTTTTCGGTCTGTTCAGTTCCGACAATAGTTGATTTATTTCCCTCTTCAGCTCAATCATTTTGTTTTCTCTCCCCAGGGTTACGTTATACCATTGCCTGAGTTCATTAAGTTGCACATCTATTTTCTGCTCGGATTCTTTCTGGTCGGTGACATCCCGGATTATCGCATGGAACCCGATTCCCGGAGTGAACTTCGCTCTCAGTGAACCATAAAAAACGGAACCATCCTTACGTTTGAACTTCCATTCACTTTGTTCACTTCCTCTTGTTTTGGTTAACTGAATGGTTTCCATCACTTTTTCCCGATCTTCATTTATATGCAATGTCGTAGCATCTAATTTTAACAAATCAGCGGGGCTATACCCGAAAAGCTTACCGGCCTGATCATTTGCTTCAGTAATTTTGCCTTGCTCATCCAGGATAAATATCGCATCCGGGGCTGTATTCAGAATTGTTTTATACTTATTCAGTATCTCAGTTAACTGTTTATTTGTCTCTTCAGCCTGAGCCATCTTATCTTCAAGTTTTCGGATCAACGCCTGGTTGTATTCCCTGAGATGAATCACTTCATCCGTTTTCGGCTTTGAAGGTGGAGTATACTTTCCGGTTTTTAATTTCTGAAGAACCTCTTTAATCATTGCAATGAAAACATCGGGATCCTGGGGCTTAATGATAAACCGGTCGGCTCCCAGGTGGAGGGCAAATTCTTCATCCTTTGCATCTGTATAGGTAGCCGTGTAAAAAACGAATGGAATGTGTTTTAATGTTTTATGTGTTTTCCACTTTTTGCAAAGGGTAAAGCCATCCATCACCGGCATCAGAATGTCTGAAATGATCAGATCGGGTGGATTTTCATTGGCTTTCTCGAAAGCTACCTTACCATTTTCGGCCTGTGTGACTTCGTAGCTGATCCCTGTTAAGAGAACGTCAAGCATATAAAGATTTTCTTCTTTATCGTCAACGATAAGTATCCTGGTCTTCATAAACCCTATTTTTAATTATTGTTAATGATCTGTTCCATCTCTTCGATGAAAGTATCCGGATTAACCGGCTTTTCAATATAACCGGTCGCCCCTGCAGCCATCACCTTTTCCCGGTCTCCAGCCATCGCGTAGGAAGTAACCGCAATGATTGGAATCATTTTCAGTTCATCTATCTCTCTCAGTTTCCGGGCTACAGTATAGCCATCCATCACCGGCAGCTGGGTATCCAGTAGAATAATATCCGGTTTGGTTTTTTGAGCAATAGAAATGCCTTCACCTCCAGTGAATGCCTGAAGAACCTTATATTTATTTTGTTCAAGCAGAAATGAGAGCATATACATGTTCTGCTCGTTATCTTCAATGATCAGGATCCTTGATTTCATAATTTTTCCTTTTTCCTGGTATCCGGATTCAGGGGTAAAACAACCGTGAAGGTACTTCCCACTCCAGGTTCACTTTCAACGTCTATGGCTCCACCTAACTTGTCGACAAGCTTTTTTACAATTGATAATCCAAGCCCTGTTCCTTCGTAGTTACGTGTAAGTCCTGTATCCACCTGACTGAAGGGAATGAAAATTATTTCCTGATCCTTCTGATCAATTCCGATCCCGGTGTCAATCAGGCTTATTACAATAGACTTATCTACTGTTTTACATGCTATTTTTACTGAACCTTTCTCAGTAAATTTAATTGCATTGGTGAGCAGATTCAATAGAATCTGCTCCACTCTCCGTTGGTCGCTTGAGATTTCGCCTACACCATCTGAAACATCAGAGATTAACTCTATCCCCTTTTTATCTGCAAATGGTTGTAAAGTCGCTATAACCTTCTGAATTGAACCATGAAAATCGAATGGACGAATGGAAACCACGAGTTCCCCTGCCTCAATTTTAGAGATATCCAGCACATCATTGATCAGATCAAGCAGATGGTGAGCGCTGCCTTTTGCCATTTGCAATTGTTTGGATTGCTCAGGATTCAATGGTCCGGCCAGTTCCTTGAGAAGGATTCCTGTAAACCCGATTATTGAATTTAGCGGTGTGCGCAATTCGTGTGACATTGTTGCCAGGAAAGCAGATTTTAATTTGTCGGCAGAGAGAGCTTTCTCTTTTTCGCTTTCCAATTCAGAAGTCCTTTGTTTAACAAGATCTTCCAGGTGTTCCCTGTATTGCTTCAGTTCCTTCTCAGCCTCTTTTCGTGCGGTTATCTCAATGAAGGTTACAATTACCTGCTGAAGTTCTGAGTTCTCATCAAATAGGGGAAACGCGTTTACCAATGCCCAGATCCGGTCGTTGAATTTCGGCCGGTTTACGCCAACTATATAATTTTGCAGTGGCTGTTTTGAATGGATCACTTTCATAACGGGGTAATCTTCAAGCGGCATCTGTGTCTCCTCCTCGTTAAAAAAATGCCATTGAGGATCAAGCGCTGTTTTGCCCGTAAGCTGGTCATAGTCTATGCCCAATATGTTCAACGCCATTTCATTTCCCAGTAAAATTGTCGTATCCGGTGCATGAACAACAACTCCCGCCGGAAGATTATCAATAAGAGACTGGAGTTTCTCTTCACTAACTGTTTTTTCTTCTTCTGCTTGTTTGCGATCAGTAATATCCTGGCAGGCGATGAATAGTGAAACTCCTGTCTCTGAACATTCCATCACCCTGGCCACCTCCCTGACCCAGATACGGGTTCTGTCTTTTTTTATTTTTTGGATCTCCCATTCATCAACCTGATTGGGATGATCAAAACATTTCTTCAACTGCTTCTTTACTTCCTGGTGCAGCTCATCGGGAAATACCTTTAACACGGACTTACCTGTCAGTTCTTCTGTTTGATAACCCAGTTGTTCCGCGCCAAAATGGTTGACCGAAAGAACAACTCCGCCTTCATCAACATTGAAGTTCATGGTTGGAACGTTTTCATATAAACTTCTATATCTTGCTGCACTTTTCTGGAGCTCATTTTTTGCTTCAGATAACTCGGCTGTTCTCTCCTGCACTATGATTTCCAAATCGTCATGAGCTGTTTCCAGAGCTGATTCAGCAGCCGAACGTTTCCGATCGATTTTCTTTAATCGACCAAAACCGATAATAATGCTGCACATTCCCACAAACCAGAGTAATCCATGAATTCCTAAATGTCTGTACAAGTGGTTTTCCGAAATCTCATAAATGGCATCCATCGGGTAGGAGACGCTGATCCCCCCTCTGATATCATCGAGTTTATATCCTTGATGTGCATGACATTTCAGGCATCCCTCTTCGGTAACAAACGGCCTCATCAATCGAAAATATTCACGCCCGTCAATCGTATCTATGGCAACCACTTCCAACTCTCCCTCATTAAACGCTTCAAGTGCTTTTTTCTCCCAGGCATCAGGTTTGTTTTCAGGGCGGATAGGATTCAGGCTTGAGATGTGACTTCGTACACCCGAAATCTCAGTCTCCAGTTCATAGACCTGGCGCGACATATAGGCGGGATTCATTAAGGTTAGCCTGATACCGGAGGGGGTCGTGATATCGCGTTCGGGGGTATCGACTAAATAAGGATTGGGTTGGGTATATTCAGAAACCGGCACGTACAGCCCACCATGCATGGTTGCCCAGCGACGGTATAAAATGTCTTTGTCAAATCCTACTTTCGTATAAACATATACGTTTTCAACAATCTCTTCCCTGTTTCTCTGGATATCCCACAACATGATTAAAAGGAGAAGGACTGACCAAATCAACACCAGAACAATAAAATAACGGTTCAGATAATTTGGATCAGGCCCTCTTCTCCTAATGCTAAACATAGGATTAACTCCTTATAATTCATGTAAATATAAGGCTATAAACTCCAAATACAATATAAATTCAGAAATTAAATTCTGGAGGAGAAGTTTTATAACAACTTACCAATGACAAGAATGAGCAAGAATTACGAATGACATGAATTAGAAGAATACAGTTGGAAAAATATTCGTGTATTCGTCATTCATGTCATTCTTGTCATTGGTTTAAAGACAGCCCCATAGCTCTTTTTTCCATCCAGGGCGATCTCGCAGGGTGTCGCAAAGCGGACATGCCGGATGTTATCATTCTCCCACTCAGCCGGCAGGCTGTTTAGAAAATCTATATCATAATACCCTTCACCGATGTGAGAATTGATCGTGAAATACCCAACACGAAAAGAGGTGAGATTCTGGAAAAAATGAGTTCCCTGGCTGGGATCGATACGGTAATTTTCCAGGCTGGACTCTACAATGAGACGGGCGGCAGAGATCTGTGCCCAACGGATAGGGATTCCCAACCATGGGTCACTTGATCCCCAACGACCGGGTCCAATCAGTACATAATTTTTATTTTCCTCAATGAATCGATTGTTAATGGTTTCCAGTTGAGCGGCAAACTGCTGATTTTTTGAAGCATCAAATGCCTCCGGTTTGATGTAAACAAGGTCGGAAATATCCTTGATGATCCCATTCCCCAAAGCCATACTTGATATCAGAATTGTCTCTTTCTTTTGTATCGTTTCAGGATTGAGATGAATTGTTTCATCACGGCCCACAATGGGCCGGATCTGAAGCATACTGAAAAGCTTCGGTTCTCCTTTGGGGATATCCAGATTTACGGCAAACTCAATTTCCACCGGTTTATTCATCTCCCGTTGACCTACCTCAAGGATCTCCTGCAGAATCTTTGCCAGAGGGAATGTGTTGTGATTCAGAATGTTTGAAAAGGTAATCAGTCGCTTCCCGGGTGTTAAAATACCATCCCGCAAGGAGTTGGAATTGTAATCAAACGTAGAGGCCACTATCTTGAGTACCGGATCTCTCTCAGCATCTTTGATTTTCAGCTTCAGCAGATTGATCTTCTCGTCTATATCAGCACGAAAACTGTCGGGATTGAGATCAAGTGCATAAAAACTCTTCTGGGTTTCGGTAAGCGCCAGTTCGGGAGTTGAGAGTTGCAGGACCTTCTTCGGGTATTTTGGAGAAAACCTGACACCATTGCCTCCGTCAACAATGTATTTTCCGAGCCCCAATGCAATGTTGGCAATTCCATCCTCAGGCTCTTCCGGTGAGATCGGGTAAAAGTTTATGGATCGTGCAACTCCGGAAATAGCAGGGTAAAACCGGTCTCCATATTGTCTCCCGATAACCTCCTGCAGGACTATACCCATCTTCTCCTCATCAATCATGTTGAGGGTAGCAGCCATATATGCCTTACTGTCGTGGAAAAAGGCAGAGGCGTAAACACTCTTGATTGCTATGGTCAACTTCTCGATCATGACGCGGTCGTTGAAGCGGATATTTGGGATCATATACGTGGAATATATCCCGGCAAAAGGCTGATAATGTGAATCTTCCAGTAATGAAGAGGATCTGATCGCGACCGGGTTCCGAATACATGTGATAAAGGTGTAGAGATCTTCATGAATCCTGAATGGAAGTCTGGAAGCTACAAAAATGTCAAGGATCTCTTTATCGCTCCGGTTCGAAAGAGCTATCTCATAGAGATTATTCTCTTCCATGAACTCATCAAAGACGTCAGTCCCAATCACCACTGTTCGGGGGATTGAAATGGTTACACCGTCATATTTGTCGGTCAGCCTGTTGCGTTGGATCAGGGAGTCGAGAAATGCCAGGCCCCTGGCCTTGCCGCCAATTGACCCCTCCCCGATCCGGCCGAAGTGTAGAAATTCATCATACTTATCACGATCGAAATCAGCGATCACTCCCCTTGCCTTATTGATCCTGAAAGCTGTGATAGAATCGTAGATATAGCGTTTAGCCTCATCCATATCTTGAAACTCTGATACAGATATTTCGCGGATTAATGCAGCGATCGGAAACAGTGCTCTGGCATTCAGCCACTTGGAGAAACGGTTCCGTTGCATGTGATACCGGAGTGAGTCATCCGGGATTTCGAAAATCCGCTCCTGCATTGTACGTAAATCGGCTACTCTGCTAATCTCCCGTCCGTTTTTTGGATCAATAAATACAAAATCTCCAAAAGAGAAATGCTCATTGATGTATTTCCTTAATTCCATGGAGAGGGTTTTGGAATCCTTATTCACAAACCCTACATTCATTTGTTGTGCAACCTCTTTCCATTCAATATCGGAAGACTGGAACAGGACAGGCATATATTCATCTTCTGCCTTAATTTTCTTGACTAGTTTGATCCCGGCTGTTTTATCAGTCTCTCCTTTCCGCTTAAAACTGATATCGGTAATGATCCCAAGCAGGTTATGGTTGTATTTATCCCACATCTCAACAGCCTCTTCGTAGTTGGTAGCCAGTAGAATCTTTGTACGTCCCCGCATTCGCAACATCTTCTGATGTTCATTCAACCCTTCGGTCATGAAAGCCTTGGATTGCTTGAAAATGATCTTATAGATGTTCGGGAGGTAACTCGAATAAAACCGGATAGAGTCCTCAACCAGAAGGATTGCCTGAACTCCCTGTTTGACATCCTGGTCGATGTTCATTTCGTCCTCAATAAGCTTGATAATCGCCAGCATGATATCGGCATTCCCCAGCCAGCTGAAAACGTAATCGATAGCGCTCAGATCTTTCTGGCTTAACCTTAAACTTGCCTCCCGTGAAAAAGGTGTCAGAGCTACAATCGGGATCTTCGGGTACTTGTCTTTTATTCTCAGGGCCAGATCAAATGTATCTGACTTCTCGATGCTCAGCATGGAGATCACAAGCTCTACCCGTTTATCTTCCAATACAGCAAAGGCCTCCTCTTCAGATGTCACTTTTATGAATTGCGGCGGATAACGAAGGTTGAGCGCTACGTATTCCAGGAAGATCTGTTCATCAATCCTTCCGTCCTCTTCCAGCATGAATGCATCGTAGGTACTGGATATCAGAAGAATCTGGTATATCCGCTGCTTCATCATCAGGTTGAAGTGCGTATCCAGGAAGTAGTACTTTTTGGGATCGAAGATTTGCTTCTGTTCCACGGACAAATGATTTGAAAGTCAAATATAGTGAAATATATGGACAGGGTCTAGTTGCCATAAATTGCACATATATTGCCATAAATTAAATATCGATTAATTTCCCTAATCCCTAATCCCTAATCGCTAACTAGTTCTCCCTCAAAACGTAATCGTCATATTCGATCTCAAACCGCATCTTGTGCTTCGACTCTTCCATAGCCAGATAGCGGAACATCTCCTGCATTTCCGGTTGCACTGCACGATCAGCCAATGCTGTGTACAGTTTGAAAGCCGCTTTCTCCTTTTTCATTGCCAGGATCAGGGCTTTATCGTATGCCATATCAGGTGTGGCTTTTACATCTACAAAGTAATCTGCCAGTTTCATGTCAATTATTTTGATGGTACCAAACACGGTGGCGCCATTCACTTTCACCTCCATCAGTTTCGATTTGTGCTTCATCTCCTCTTCAGCAAACTCGTGAAAGATCTTTGAGACCTGTTCGTTTTTTGACAGTTCAGCCAGTTTCAGATAAAAATCCACAGCTGCCTGCTCTTCCCCGATCGCAAAATCGAGTACATCATTCATGTTGTTGAATTCTTTCATGTTCGTTATTTTGAGATTCTATTTTATATCAGAGCCGCAATGAATTGCGGCTGTACAATGCTATGATTCGAGGCATCCATTCCTTCATTCCTGCATTCCTGCATTCCTTCATTCCTTCATTCCTGCATTCGTTCTTCAAAATCCTCTTCAAACCGTTTCACAATATAATCGCATCCATAATTAAAGGAACGGTTGGAATTGTCATCATGGGTGTAAATCAAAGCGAGCTTTTCGGCGGGAGCATCCTCATCAGTTTGAGGCAACAACCGGATGATCTCCGAGAATACATCCTCTCTTCCTGCCAGTCCATTTAAACCAAAACTCTTAAGCATTTTGATGAGCTGATGTATGGAATCCATTTCCGGACGGGAAGGCAGAACCTGATCAAATTCGAGTATAACCTTCTGTGTATTGGAGAATGTACCCCCGATCTCTGCCGGGAATGAGGCTGGTAACACAAGATCTGCTGCCAGGGCAGTATCGGTCATGAAGTAATCCTGTACTACTTTGAAAGGGATTTGCTCAATCAACTTTCGGTATGAACCGGTTATTTCGCATCCCACCGGATCTTCTCCGAAAATAAAGATATTCCGGACTTTCCCTTGTGAGAGATTCACCTTAAGGCATTCACCAACAGGGCCGGGGATTGTATTCACCTTCCAGGCCTCCGTCAGGCATTTCATATAAACCTGGTCTGTCAGGGATCTGCCTCCTACACCATAATTCCGGCTGATTCCCATGTCAAACAACCCCTGAGCGTTATTCTTCTCTTTCAGAACAATGAGTCCGTTTGCCGATTTCCCCAGCTTTCCGGAGATCATTGCCAGATTCATCAGGGCAATGGAGCCATTCCCGGAAACCTCTTTCTCCGAGAAAAGAATAATTCCGTTCAACTCGTTGTTGTACTGTTCGGCAAACGCTTTGACTACCTCCTCTGTCACACCTGCCTTATTTAATAATCCCGCAAAATCCTCCGTGGACATCTGGTCTCTGTATTCGCTGAGGCCATCCACCCTGTCGCGCAGGAAGAGTGCATTTTCCAGTTTATTTGCCAGCAGGTAATGGTTTACTGCCTTGATAAAGTAATAGTAGGATTTTACCTGTATGATCTGGTCCACTTTATGAGCCATGGCGCTCTCTTCTTTGGTGGTAACTAGTACAACAGGCACGTTCCCTTTGGTTCTCGCATTGCTGACCATAAATCCGGCCACGGCATTATCCATGTTAATCTCCGAACCAACCAGGTAAATCCTCGAAGCCTGACCGATCTCTCCAAAGGAGGCATTCAGCGATTCATCCATCCGGTAGCCATCTCCCCGGTTGAGGTAATGGAAACTTCCGATATTTCCTGTTTTGGCACCTGCACGAGCCAGTTTCTGGATCAGGTACATCTCCTCGTTGGTAAGCCGCGCACCGGCAAAAAAGGCATTTTCGTCAGGATCTACAGCCATGATCTTCTCATGGATAATCTGAAAGGCCTGCTCAAAGGTGATCTTTTCAAATGTTCCGTTGACACGTTTCATGGGCGAAGTGATCCTGGAACGGTCGTTGAGATAAGCATATCCAAATCGTGAGAACCGGCAGATATTTCCATCTTCATTCACCTGTCCGGGCGTTCCGCTGACATTCATCACAAAACCATTCAGGTGGTTTAAACTCAGAGAGCAGCCAATCGAGCAGTAGTTGCAAATAGTTTCGGCCTGAGTGGTTCGCACCGGCCCCGGTTTGAAGAGCATATTTTCGCTGATAGCCCCGGTAGGACAGGTTGAGATACACATCCCGCATGATTCGCAGTCGGAATCCTGCAAGGCTTCTCCCATGCTTGGTGCGACAAATGTTTCAAAGCCACGGTTGACAAGCCCCAGGGCATTGGCGCCTACCACCTCACGGCAAATGCGAACACACCTTGAGCAGAGGATACACTTGTTGTTGTCGATCTCAATGTAGGGATGACGGAAATCGACCTGATACTCTTTATAAGCGCCGGCATATCCTTTTTGATCGGCGTTGTAATCCGTTGAATATTGCTGCAGGTCGCAATCGAAAAACGCGTTGCAGCCACATTCAAGGCAACGCTGGGTCTCATGAAGAGCAACCTCTTCGCCGGCATAACCAAGTTCCACCTCATCGAAATTCATCCGCTGGTCTGCTTCCAGTACCGGCATCTCTTCCCGCAACTGGTTAACAAAAGTTCCGGCATAGTCCTCCTTAACCTGCTTTTTAAAGTTCTCGCGTTTGCTTGTGAAAGGTTTGCCGGCCGGAGTGATCTCTTCTCCCATCAGAAATTGATGGGCGCTGTGAGACGCAATACGTGCCTGGGCAATGGCTTCAATGATTGTAGCCGGCCCCGTAACTCCGTCGCCGGCAGCAAATACCGATGGGATCCCGGTTTGCAGGGTATTGGGGTCGGCATCGATGTCGCCCCATTTGTTGATCTTCAGTTCACCAGCCGAAGTGTTTGTGTTGATGTCGTCGATGAAATTTACATCGGTCTTTTGTCCGATCGCAGCCAGGATATAATCCACCCTGATGTCAAATTCCGATCCCTCAACAGGAACCGGTCTGCGGCGTCCGGAGGCATCAGGTTCACCTAGTTCCATCCGGATACAGGTTACTGTCTCTACCTCACCCTTTGCATTCTTGTTTACCCTCTTCGGGAGGGTTAAAAACAGGTACTCTACCCCTTCGAGTTTCGATTCATGGATCTCGATCGGATTAGCGGGCATCTCTTTTTCGGTACGCCGGTAAATCACGTAGACCTTATCGGCATGACACCTGATGGAGGTCCGGCAACAGTCCATGGCAGTATTCCCCCCACCAACCACTGCTATCGTCTTCCCGCTGAAATCATATCGCTGCCCGGTCATCTCCATATTCTTCAGGAAGTCGATCCCCGAGTATACGTTCCCGGCATCATCGCCTTCGCAGCCAACTCCTGTGCCTGTCTGTGAACCGATGGTAAGGATGGTGGCATCATATTTCCCGGTAATCTCCTTGTAACTCAGGTTCTGTCCCAGTTTTTTGTTATAGAAGATCTGAACACCGAGGTCGGTAATGTTTTTCACCTCCTGATCCAGGATATCGTTGGGAAGCCTGTACTCGGGGATCCCATAACGAAGCCAGCCACCCGGTTGAGTTGCTGCTTCAAAAATATCAACCTGGTGCCCCTGTACCTGCATGAAGTAGCCAACAGATAATCCACCCGGACCCGCGCCGATTACGGCGACTTTTTTCCCGGTTGAAGGCTGAATGTCAGGAACAAATTTATCCTTAGAGGCAAGATCCCAGTCGGCGGCAAACCGTTTCAGGTAGTCAATGCCAACAGGAGCCCCTTCATCCAGCAGGTTCCTGCGGCACTCGGTTTCGCATGGGCGAACACAAACACGTCCGCAGATTGCAGGGAGCGGATTTGTCTCTTTGATCAGGGCAATGGCATCTGAATAGTTTCCTTTCTCAATCAGGGAGATGTATCCCTGTACATCAACGCCAGCCGGGCATGTCTGTGTGCATGGGCCTAAACAATCGGCATAATGGTTGCTCAGCATCAGCTCCAGCGCCATCTTGCGCGATTTCCGGATGGATTCGTTGTAGGTGCTTATTTTCATCCCTTCGGTAAGCCTCGTTGAACAGGAGGGCTGATGGCCCCTCATCCCTTCAACCTCAACAACGCAGACAAAGCAGGAGGAGTAGGGTTCAAGGCGTTCATCATTACACAGAGTAGGAATCTCAATTCCATTTCGGGTGGCAAGTTGAAGGATTGTCTCGCCAGGATTCCCTTTAACGATTTTTCCGTCTAATATGATGTTTAAATATTGGTCGGACATTCTAGTTGGTTTTTAGGTTATGTGAGTATTATTGAGTCGAATTTACATTTCGAATAGCACACACCGCACTGGGTACAGAGCTCCTGGTTGACCAGGTGTGGCTGCTTCCGTTCTCCGGTGATGGCGTTGGCCGGGCAGTTTTTCAGACAGACCATACAACCCGTACACTGCTCCTGATCCACTGTATAGGTAAGGAGAGGCCGGCAAACTTTGGCAGGGCATTTCTTGTGGATAATATGTGCTTCATACTCATCCCTGAAATACTTGATGGTAGTGAGAACCGGATTGGGCGCTGTTTGCCCGAGCCCACAAAGAGAGTTATCTTTGATCTCGTATGCCAGCTCTTCCAGCTTTTCGATATCTCCTTCACGGCCTTCCCGATTTGTGATCCGTTCGAGGATTTCAAGCATTCTGACAGTGCCTACCCTGCAGAAAGTACATTTTCCGCAAGACTCTTTGCAGGTGAAATCGAGGAAAAACTTAGCTACATCCACCATACAGGTGCTCTCATCCATCACAACCATCCCGCCAGAACCCATAATAGCGCCGGTGGCATTTACCGAGTCGTAATCCACAATGGTTTCGGAAAGATATTGTGGTATACATCCCCCTGAGGGTCCTCCAAGCTGTACGGCTTTGAACTTTTTACCCTCCTTGATCCCTCCTCCGAGTTTCATGATCACATCATGGATCGTGATGCCCATGGGGACCTCCACCAACCCTGAATTTCTGATCTTCCCGGCGAGAGCAAAAACTTTCGTCCCTTTGCTTTTCTCGGTTCCCCAACTGGCAAAGGCTTCGGCCCCGTTCAATATGATCCAGGGAATGTTGTTAAAGGTTTCAACATTGTTGATATTGGTAGGTTTGCGCCACAACCCTGACTCGGCAGGAAATGGAGGCCGTTTTCGTGGCATTCCGCGCTCACCTTCAACAGATGCAATAAGGGCGGTCTCTTCACCGCATACAAATGCTCCGGCGCCCTCTTTGATGTAGATGTCAAAGTTGAAATCATTAACGCCAAGGATATCGTTTCCAAGGTATCCACGCTGACGGGCCTGGCCGAGGGCTATGTTCAGCCGTTTGATGGCCAGGGGGTATTCGGCACGGCAATAGATAACGCCTCCGGTAGCTCCGATAGCGTATGCAGCGATGATCATCCCCTCAACAACCGAGTGTGGATCCCCTTCAAGGATACTACGATCCATAAATGCGCCAGGGTCTCCCTCATCAGCATTGCAGATCACATATTTTTCATCGGATTGATTGGCTCTGGCAAATTTCCATTTCAGCCCTGTCGGGAAACCTCCTCCCCCACGGCCACGGAGGCCCGATTTGAGGATCGTCTCTATGACCTGGTCAGCCCCGATCTTCTCTTCAGCAATTCGTTTCATCGCCTGATATCCCTCCCGGGCCTCATACTCATCAATCGACTCAGGGTCCATGTATCCACAGTTCCTTAAAACGATCTTAACCTGTGAATTCATGAAGCCGTTTTCCGGAGCATCAAACAGGTCGGTGTATACGATATAATCCCTGACAGGATCCTGCTGGTTGACATGCTTCTCTATGACTTCGATCGCCCTTTCGGCATCTACATCTCCATAGATGTAAGTACCTGTATCGTCAACGATCTCAACCAAAGGTTCACGGTAGCACATCCCGATGCAGCTGGTCTTCTTCAGGCTGAAATCGAGGTTCTCACTCTCTTTGAGAGCTTTGATCTTATCATACGTTTTATTAGCGCCGGCAGCAATTCCGCAGCTTCCAAGTCCAACAGTTACGGTAGTAGTCATAAGTGTTTTGTTTTATTATTCATATTGGGGCGGGTTTGGAACCCGCCCTTACGCTATTCCGGATGACCATATCTGTTAACTGGCATCCTGCATCAATTGTTTTCCGCAAGCCTGATGTTCTTGATCACCTTTACGGCTGCGTTGCCTGTGAGTTTGCCATAGGTCTGATCGCCGATCATCATCACCGGTGCTAGAGAGCAGCAGCCCAGGCAGGCAACCGACTCAAGGGTAAAGAGACGGTCTTCGGTCGTCTCGCCATCCTTTAATTTCAGCGCCTCCTCGATAGACTCGGTAATTTCATTTGCGTTTTGAACGTGGCAGGCAGTCCCGTGGCAAACCTTAATGATGTGCTTCCCTACAGGCTTCAGGCGAAACTGCGCATAAAAAGTAGCAACCCCAAACATATCGCTGAGAGGCAGCCCGGTGCCGGCAGCAATATATTCAAATGCTGCACGCGGGATAAAACCGAACATCTCCTGGGCGCCCTGGAGCAGAGGGATGACATTTCCTTTTTTACCTTTATACTTGGTGATCAACGGATCGAGTAAAGCGAGATCGACCGCATCCACATCGATGACGGCCTCTTTTTTGTAAACTCTTGCAATTCGCATAACAATCGTGTTTAAACTTTTTTGGTTGGTTTCTTATTTTCTTTCTCAAAGGTGATGACGGAGATTCGTTTTTTTCCATCCATCCGCACTGTCAGTGGTTTTTCAAAACGGGCGATGGAGAAATATTCTGTCTTTGTTAATTTAGGCTGACCCTTTAACACGTCATACCTGATAAAGCTCCTGGATAACTCAGGCTGAACACAGAAATAACCTACATTCATAGAGGTAACGTTGTGGAAGAAATGAGATCCTGAGGAGGCATCCAGAGGAAAACCTTCTAAACTGGTCTCAACAATCACCTTTGCATTGGATATCTGTGGCCATGTGATCGGAATTCCTATCCATCTGTCGCGCGTACCCCATCTGCCCGGTCCTATCAGGATGTACCGCCTGTTCTCCTTTCCCATTTCAGCATTGATCCTGCCCATCTCTTCTGCCATCTCGTAAGTGAGGGTTTTGTCGAAGGTATCGGGATCTACAAAAACCACGTCGCAGATATCACTGATCATCCCATTGCCCATCTCTTTTTCAGAGTAGAGCAGAATCTCCTCTTCAGGGATTGAATTCATATCAATCACAAAGTCAGTGGCATTCCCTATCAATGGCTTGATCTGAAGGAGATAGAAAGAGGCTTTATTCTCTTTATCTTTATTCAGGTCGATGGCAAATTCAATTTCAACCGGCGAACCCATGGCTTCCTGAACAACATCCAGTACCACCTCGATGGTTTTTGCAAGGGGGATATAGTTGTATTTCAGGATGTCGGCGAAATTAATCACACGAGGCCCGGGGTGACTCAATCCAGGAATGATCCTGTTATTTTCGGGGCTGAAAACAGAAGCCAGGTGCTTGATGGTCCCATGTCGCTCGGCATCGTCAATATCCAGCTTCCTGAGGCCGGCATCCTCCCCTTCGAGAAGATTCACATCGCGTTTAGCCAGGTCAACGGCATAAAAATGGACCTGGCTACCTTTCAGCTGATCTTCGGCCGAGTTTATCTCCAGGTTAGGATAATGGGGAGCAAATCTGAAAGCCCTTTCCCCTTCTACAACATAGCGACCCAAACCCAGCGCAATCACTGCAAACCCCTCTTCGGGTTTCATGTGCGCAAATGGGTAGTAGTTATAGGACTGCGCAACACCACTGATATGCGGGTAAAACAGATCTTCATGCTGGCTGCCTACGACCTCCTGAATAACAACTGCCATCTTCTCCTGCTCGATCCGGTAGTTGACGGCTTCGATATAGGCTTTTGCTGTGGGTGAATATACGGATGCAAAAACGAGTTTGATCGCATCTTTCAGCTGTTCAAGCCTAACCCTGGGGTCGGAGTGATCATTGGGTATGAGGTAGGTTTCGAAGATGCCGGCAAATGGCTGGTTCAGCGAGTCTTCAAACAATCCCGAAGAGCGGATCGCAAGAGGTTTGTTCAAATGCCTGATCAGCACTTTCAGTTTCCGTATCAGTGTTTCTGAAAGTTTTCCCTCAACAAACCATTGCCGGATTTGCTGGTAATCTGGCTCATGTACAGCTTTCTCCCTCAGGTAATTCCTGTCAAGGAAGTACTCAAATTCATCGGTTCCAACAATAGATGTAGCCGGTGTAAGGATGTTTATATTGGGCACATGCCGTGCGAAGTCATAATTATAGATCAATGTATTAACGAATGCCAATCCACGTCCTTTCCCTCCCATGGCACCTTCGGTCAAACTAACAATATTGGTGGCATCGGTGATGGATGACTCTTCAAACGGAATCACTTTACCCCGGCTCTGTTCGTTTCTGAAATGGGAGATTACCGAGATAAGATATTCACGAAGGTTTGCAGAATCCTTAAAGTCAGTCACTTTAGCTGGGTTGAGGATCTTGGCAGCCTGGATCTCCCCTCTGGCTGTGAGCCAAAGGGAGAAATGGTCTTTTCGCGCATGGTACAGCATCGACTCTTCCGGGATCGTTTTCAGCCGGTCCTCGAACTCTTTGAGTGACCTTGCCAGTCCTATCTGTTTCCCTGCCTTATCGCGGTAGATGAAATTGCCAAATCCAAGATAGTGCGTAATGAAACTTCTGAAATCGACGAGCAGCGTCTCCGAATTTTTGTTGATAAAGGAGGTTTTAAGCTTATACGCTTTTACAGCATTGGCATCATCGGACGACTGTAACACAATCGGCAGTTCCAAAGCCTCTTTCCGGGTTTGGCTGACGAGCAGAAATCCTGCATTCTCGTTGAGTTTTCCATCTTTCTTGAACTTAACGTCGGAGATCAGACAGAGAATAAACTCCTTGTATTTGTTGAAGATATACATCGCCTCCTCATAGGTGGAAGCAAGGAGGATCTTCGGTCGGGCCTTCAGACGAAGAATCCTGTACAGCTCATCAGTAGTTACATCTTCAATAATGTGTTTGGTTTGCTCAAGAACAATGTTATAAAGCATTGGCATGTAGAGCGAGTAATATTGCGGCGAGTCCTCCACCAGCAGGATCACCCTGACCATCCCCAGCCTGGTATCGTTCTCAACGTTAATCTTATCCTCAAGGTAGTTGATCATGGCAAAAAAGATCCGGGTATCCCCATTCCAGACAAAAACCCGGTCGATCCAGCTCTGACTGTCAGGTTCCTTCTCAACCAAGGCCAGGTCGGTATTACTGTTTAACAAAAGGAACACGGGGATATACTGGAATTCACCTTTAATCACCTTGCTGAGTTCAACGGGGAATTGCTTGTCAACTCCCATCATGATAATCACCAGATCGTAATGTTTGGAATGTAGCTGCTCCATCACCTCCTCAATCGAAGAGACCCCGGTAATTCTTGGCATCGTACTTAAACTCAACTGATAGAACTGGCCAAGTACATGTTCTGAGAACCGCCCCTCTTTTTCAATACTGTATGCATCATACAGGTTGGCTACCAGGAGTATTTCCCTCACTTTAAACGGCATCAGGTCGTGATAGATGTCGCGGTTGTTATTGGTACGGTTAAGGAAGGACTGAAGTAGGTGCCGGCTTGAGTTTTCATCGAAACCGTTATCGCCTGCTTTATCCTGGTCATCAGACCTGGATGTACTCTTTTTCAGGATTGCCTTTCCCTTTATTGAGTTGAGATAGCCGGCAATCAGGTTACAAAGGTTGATGATCAGGTCTCGTTCCTCCTCAAGAAACGGGCCTTCAAATGCCTGTGGAAACGCTTTCGTGTAGTAGATCTCAACAGAGCCGATTTGGTTGTCTATGGTCTCAAAAACCTGGAGTTGTTTCCAGTGCGTTTCACGGAAATTGGGACTCTGGACCTCAATATTTCCATACCTGATCCTGCAGACTGCAAATTCAGGATATTGCCATGCTCTGGGAATAACCATACAGATCTGATGCAACGCTTCATCGGGTGGTACCCCGGTACGAAGGATGCTTGTTGTCTGATTAATGGCCGACAACTCCTTCAGCCTCTCGGTAGTAACATATCTCCCTTCCCTGCCTTTGATCGCGTTCAGATACCCTTCGATCAAACTGGTGAGTGTATTGATCAGGTTGCGCTCCTCTTTCAGGAACGGGCCCTCATATGATTTCGGAAACTCCTTCAAATAAAAGACCGCCAGCGATCCAACCAGGTTGTCGATGGTTTCAAATACCTGCTCCTGTTTCCATATCGTCTCACGGAATTTTTTGGTGGTAAATTCCATCTCATCAAACCGGATGCGGACAACAGTGTGCCGTGGGAATTGCCAGGCCCGGGGAAGTATCTGGCAAATCCTGGTCAGGGTATCGGGGATCGATTTATTCTCCTTGAGAATGGCCGTAGTATGGTTAATCGCAGTAAGTTCCTTAAGCCTTTCTCGATTATTCAGCAGAAGTTTCTCAAAGTCATTCGAGTTGGAAAGAATCTTTCCGTTGCGCTTTCTATCGTCCTTACCTGGCATGCTAAAATAGGGGATGGTCGTGCCAAAATTAACACAACTTTCGGAACTGAGAAAATTAAAAAGCATCCAAAGAACATCTTACGAATTATACCGAATCTGGTATCAGTAAAACACTGACATCATATCCGAAGATCTCGTAAGTAGCTGAAAATAAGTAAATGATATTAAAAAAACAAGCTGAAATCTTTGTTCTGAATGAATTCTTTTCTTTAATATTGTGAAAATTTTCACATAAAAACTATTAACCAAATCATTTCTCTATGTCTTACGCATATCAACAACAGTTAGATGAGTTCATGGCAAAGATTATTGCCAAGAACCAGGGCGAAGCAGAATTTCATCAGGCAGTGCTTGAGGTTGCCGAATCGCTTATCCCTTTTATAGAAGAGAATCCTGTCTACAAGGCAAACAAGATCCTGGAGCGCATTGCTGAACCTGAGCGGGTAATCATTTTCCGTGTACCCTGGATGAATGACAAAGGTGAAGTAGAGGTAAACCGTGGTTTCCGTATCGAGATGAACAGCGCTATTGGCCCTTACAAAGGTGGTTTGCGCTTTCACCCAACTGTGAATCTTGGCATACTGAAGTTCCTGGCTTTCGAGCAAGTCCTCAAAAACAGCCTGACAACACTTCCGATGGGTGGTGGAAAAGGCGGCAGTGATTTCGATCCTAAAGGGAAATCAGACAATGAGGTGATGAAATTCACCCAAAGCTTCATGACTGAACTCTTCCGTCATATTGGTCCGAACACCGACGTGCCAGCCGGAGACATCGGCGTTGGTGGTCGTGAGATCGGATTTATGTTTGGCCAGTACAAGAGAATTAAGAATGAATTCACAGGTGTACTTACAGGAAAAGGAATTGATTGGGGCGGCAGCCTGATCCGTCCGGAAGCTACAGGTTACGGTCAGGTCTATTTCGCAGAAGAGATGCTGAAGACCCGTGGCCTGGACTTCAAAGGTAAGATTTGTACAGTTTCCGGTTCAGGGAACGTTGCCCAGTATGCAACTCAAAAAGCTACCGAACTTGGTGGGAAGGTTGTTACCCTTTCCGACTCCCAGGGATACATTCATGATCCGAAGGGTATTGACGCTGAAAAACTAGCCTTTGTCATGAACCTGAAGAATGTTAAACGCGGACGGATCAGTGAATATTGCGACAAATATCCTGAAGCTCAATTCTTCGAAGGTAAACGTCCGTGGGAGGTAAAATGCGACATCGCACTGCCCAGCGCAACACAAAATGAGATCAATGGAGATGATGCAAGGATGCTTGTCAACAATGGCTGTTACCTTGTCTCCGAAGGAGCCAACATGCCTTCTACACCTGAAGCCATCGAGGTATATCTCGAAAAGAAGATCCTGTATGGTCCCGGAAAAGCTGCCAATGCCGGAGGTGTTGCCACATCAGGTCTCGAAATGTCACAAAATTCATTGCGTCTGGCATGGACCCGTGAAGAGGTTGACACCCGTTTGCACGATATCATGATCAACATTCACAAAGTGTGTGTTAAGTATGGTACCGAATCCGACGGATTCATCAACTACGTAAAGGGCGCCAACATCGGTGGTTTTGTAAAGGTTGCCGATGCAATGTTAGCTCAAGGACTCGTTTAAACTACCAATATACTCATTTAAATCTGACAGATTGGGCTGCTCTGAATTTCAGGGCAGCCCTCTGTTTTTTTTCCCGGGCAAGAACCAGAAAAGCAACGCATTGAAAAAGGCATAGAAAACAACCCCGGCCTGATTTTCAAACATCGACTCCACAAGAATATTCATGCCGAAGAGGATGATGAAAAACAGATAGATGTAGTCCTGCCGTTTGAATGCCAGAATACCGGGCCAGGCAAGCATAGCGAGAAGGGTCAATAATCCAACCAGTCCGAGGGAAAGTGTTGTCTGTATATATTGGTTGTGAGCATCCAGCCTCTGTGTAAAGGCAGCGGTGATGCCCTGCTCTTTGTATTCAGCAAGAAGTGCATCCTTGACTTCACCGGTTCCCACACCAACGAGAGGATGTTCACGGAAGATGTTAAAAGAGGATTTCCATATCAGAATTCTCTCGGCTGTCGACTCCTCAGCATCAGGCTTAACCATCTCAATATTCTCCATAGCATTGGCAGTTCTGTTCAACCGAAGCATGGTGTCGGGACTAATCAGCATCATGATAACCATAACAACAGCAAGAAAGATCGGGTATAGCGTAGCCTTCCGTTCACGTTTTCGGGATAAATTCAATACTGCATACATCATGTAGATCACAAATAGAGTTATCATCCCCATCTTGGAACTGATGTGAACTATCATAAACGTGAAGTAGAGCAACAACAATGTGATCCCGATGAGCTTCCCGCGGGAAATTGTAAACATATTCTCCCTGAACCAGGCAAGTACCAGGATGACTGCAAAATTGAGAAACATTGCAAAGTAGCTGGTATGGTGTAATACGGATAAATAGGAATAGTACAGGTACTTTGGATTCCCGGTTGCCTGATACCAGGTTAATGCATTAAATGTACACAACAAAGCAGCAAAAATGCAGCCAGCTACAAAGGCAAAAAAGAGATACCGTATCCGGATAATCCGGAAGATCTCCGGTTCGAATGTGGCAAAAAGCAGTGGAAAGATCCCCAGCGTTAGCTTCACAGTAATGTCAAACTCGCCATAAACCATGTTATGGGAGTAGAGCAATCCAACCAGGTAAAGAAGGTAGAAAACTACGAAAAGGAGAATATGTATGCGTTTCCGCTCCTGAAAGATCCGACGGACCTTGGCAATTAACCGCATCTCAACGATCCAGTTGATAACCATGAATCCGATAAAGAATTTAGCGATCACATTATTAATCGGGATAAAAAAACAGAGGCAAGGCAGAAAAAGGACATACATGTACCGGTGGAACAACCCGATCCACCCCCAAACTTTCCGCCAGGCGCTTCCTGTTACCTCATTTATGTCCTGCCGGATTAACTTTTTCAGATCCATATCCCAAAAATAGAAATTTTATAACTCCTGCAAGGTAACCGATCCCATAACTCAGATGAAGAACAATGAAAATCAGGATCAGTCCGGGGACTTTCCGGAATTGGTGAGCAAGAAGAAAAGAGAGGGTTGCAGCCAGGGCTAAATAGAAACCGATGACACTCAGATAGCCGATCAGGATCCAGTGGTTGAAACAGGACGCAACAACCCCAACAATAAGGAAAAGTACAAAAAGAAACGGGACCAGTTGCCGGCTGGTAGTAATGGTACGGTGCTTCTTATTTACATAGACTTTCCACAGACCATATTGAAAATACTGTTTGAAAAGCCTGCCGATTGAACTCCTGACATGGTATTTTGAAACCACAGATTTGTTCAGCCAGAGCTTATAACCATGTTTAAGCATCCTGTAATTGAACTCATCATCCTGGTTCCTCACCAATTCCTCATCAAAGAGTCCGATTTTCTCAAAGATCTCCTTACGGTAAGCGCCAAAGACAACAGTATCGACATATCCCTCTTTTGTCCCTGTCCTGAAGTATGCATCTCCAACACCAAATGAAGAGGACATGGCCAGCCCTATCAGCTTCGATACCGGATTCACAAACTGGTTCTCCAGAATCCCCCCAACACCTCCTGCTTCAGGATGTTCAACAAGGCTTTTAACGCAATGGATCATGTAATCAGGATGCACTTCAGCGTGAGCGCCCAGAATCACAATGAGATCACCGGAGGCCTGATTAATCCCCAGATTAAGTGCATGCGGTGTTGTCTGAGAATGATTGATTAACAGGTGTATAAGAGGATATCTCTGTGCAAATTCTTGTACGGTCTGTTGGGTCGTGTCATCACTCATCCCATCACAAACAAAAACCTCAAGAAGTTGGTGTGGATAGTTCAAATCAACGATCGACTGCAAACATTTTCCAATGTATTGTTCCTCATTACGACAAGGAATGACGATGGAAATGTGTGGATCGGTCATAAAATATTCATGTTGCTCTTCTACCTTCTGAGGAAGAACGATCGTGCACGCAGCACCCGGTCGAAGGCGAAATACTGAGCAAGTACAAAATCTTCCCCATTGTTAACCAGTGCATAGAATCTGTCGAGGTCGTATTTCATCTCATTTCCATCCAAACCCGTCTCCCCATATCCCTCTTTGAAAAAGGCCCTGATTGTTTTGCTGATCCCGGCAGTATCAGTCAAGGTAATAACCATAAATGGCGTAGAAGAAAGAATTGAGTCCTTCTGAACCGGATCCATGTCATTCAGGACCCCTTCGAAATTGAGATTTCGGAAACCGGTCAGGAAATTCAACGCAGCCAATGTGTCAAATCCGGGAATCAACTGCATATCAGGCAAGGAGTAGAGGGAAACTGAACTGTTCTGATTGTTGGTAATCATAAATGATTCATTCTCCTTCCCCTGAATCTCAATCTGAACCGAAGCAATTTGGGGCAGTTCTTTTTTGAAAACGGTATAGTCGCGCCACACGTTGATCATTGGTGTAAAGCGTGGTGAAACATAGCCTCTGAAACCAGGCATATAAATCACAAATGGAATGGAGGAGCCCTCCATCAGCATGTAACTTCCGCGGTTGCTTTGAGTGCCCCCTCCAACATAGTAAACTTTGGTGAGTTTCTCATGAGGGAACCACCTGATGGTGTTGAAGAGATCGATCCTATAAACCTTCTGATAAATCTCCACTTTTACTGAATTGACCGCCAGTCCCCTGATCACGGTATTATGCATGGCATTCGAAACAGGCTCCTTAACAGCAAGGTTGTGCATGGTTTGCAACAACATATCCAGGTTAAATTTCGATGCAAGGTAGGTCTCATTAACCATCCACCCATTGTCGGCATGCCTGGTTAAGGTGACAATATTGTTATTTTTATCGGACATGAAAATCTTGGTAACTGTAGCTGTATCCGTTACAGCAAATTCACTCAAAGAGCTCTGAAATGTTTTGTCTGACCGGGTAAGGAATAGAACAACAACAACTATGGCGAGTATCAATACAATTATAAGGACAATTCGGTTTTTCTTCATATTAAATATATTTATTCCATTGATGTTGCGATCCCGAGTACTCGGGAGAAGCAATCTCCAGGGTATCTGGGGGAAGCAATCACAAACGGCTTATCTACTACGTTTTGCATACTTCCTTTTCCGAAAGTGAAACTTCACCAATCCAAAGCCAAGAATCAGCAGGATAGGTAAAACGACATTGACAACTTGCCATACAGGTTGGACTGCAGCCACTTTCGTCATATCCAGAAGCCTCAGTCTCAGCTCCCTCGAACGGATGGAAATCAACCCCGAATCATCACAAAGGTAATTCATGATATTTACCATTAGCTCTTTATTCCCAAAGGTCTGGCCGGTATATTGATCATATCCGAGAGGCAACGGGTATTTCTGGGTAATATGGTGCTGGTTTTTAGCAATATCTCCATCGGCAATCACAACCATCCGGGTAGGCTTGCTCTTCTTCCGGGTACCGAGATCCGTATTTAACTCTATCTCTGGCGGAAGCCTGAACAAAAAAGCCGAAGTAAATTCACCCTCAAGAAGGAGAGCCACAGGCTGAGGCCCGCTGTTATACATCCGTGGATCGGGGTCATCCCTCAAAATTTCCAGATCGATCAAAACGGGAGCATTCACAATCCGGGAGTAAGGTGAAGAAGTAAGAAGAACGGTCTTTTCTATACCAGGAGCTTCCACAGTATCAAGACTACTGATGAACTCTGTTTTGATGGCGTTCAGTCCGTTAACAACCGGATGATTGCTTGCAGGAGTGATCAATGGAAAGTAGTACCATGGAATGAAATCAAATTGTGGCTGGGTACCCAATTGACCTGTCTTTATCGGAATCGGGAGAGCACTCAAATCCATCACAAGGTTCTTATTTAATCTCACACCATAGCTGAACAGCATTTCATCGAGGTTGATGTCGTTCGCCAACGCCATTGTAGAGGCGTATTGCTGAAGACTATCCATTTTGGCAAATACAGGATCAATCATCCACAAAACCCTACCGCCACGCATTATGAACTGATCGATCAGAAATTTATCCTTATCATCGAATCGCCGTTCCGGGCCTGCAATGATCAGTGCCTTGTATTTGTTCACCAGGGGCGATCCGGAAGAGTCTGTCTTAAGCCTTATCGTCAGACTGTTGATCTGACTGTTGATGACGATTCTTTCCACATTGTAATATTCTGACAACGTCTCCTCCAGATCCAATGTCTCCAGACGTCCTAACTCGCCTTGTCCCTCCACAATGGCTACCCGGGGCTTGGTAGTGTTGATCAACTTGTCTATCGCATTGCCAAGATTGTATTCGAGTCCCTGAATAGAGTTGTTCAGTACTTTCTGAGGGTCCTGCCCCATCTGGTTCATTAATAACTGCACCGGTAACTCCCGCCCACGGTATACGACGATAGCCCCTGGAAAGATGATCAGCTGGGAAGATTCTCCTTTGTTGGAGACTCTCAGATCTGTAGGTTGAAGACCTTGCTCGGCCAGTAACCGGTATGTATCGTTCCGCTCCCGGGCATTCGGACTTGCCGAAGGATCGATAAATTCAAAGTGGATATGATCACTATAGGCTCTGAATTCATCAAGCATATCAAGGGTTTCGTTTGAAAGGCGACGGAATCCCGAAGGCAACTCTCCATCAAGGTATACCCTGAAGAAGACATCGTCCTGGAGCTCTTTTAATATTGTCTTCACTGCCGGAGAGAGAGAATACCGTTTTTCAGCAGTAAGATCCACCCGGGTAAACACAAACGAAGCGATGACATTGACAAGCAAAATAATCACAATCCCCATAGTAACCTGGAGAATGTTATTACGCTTGATATTTCGTTTTTTGTTAATCACTGTTCAATTCCAGATTCAAAATGCTGAATTCAAAATAAATTCCCTAATCGCTAATCCCTAATCGCTGATCCCTAATCACCATTTCCTACTCTCTAACTTCAACCTTGTCAGTATAACAAACAACGCCATCACGCTGAGGAAATAGACCAGATCGCGTGTATCGATCACACCGCGGCTCATGGAAGAGTAATGGGCATTCAATCCCAGCGATTGGATCAGTAACCCGGTTTTTCCGGAAATGACGAACGTATAGATAAACTCAAAACCGATGTACATGAAAAAGCAGAGGAATACAGCGATTAAAAAGGAGACAATCTGGTTATCAGAAAGAGATGATGAAAAGATCCCGATCGAAACAAATGCACCGCCCAGCATAATCAACCCGATGTAAGAGCCCCAGATACTTCCCATATCCAGATTTCCCGGTGGCATTCCCAGTCGATAAATGGTATAGACATAGATCAGTGTCGGGATCAGAGAGAAGATCACAAGCACTATACCGGCAAAGAATTTGGCCAGGATCACCTGCAATTCGGTCAAAGGCTGTGTCATGAGCAGTTCCAGGGTCCCACTCCTCTTCTCTTCAGCAAACGAGCGCATGGTGATGGCCGGGATTAGAAAGAGAAAAACGAATGGTCCGAGCATAAAGAGTCCGTCCAGATTGGCATATCCGAAGTCGAATATGTTGAACTGCAAAGGAAACACCCATAAAAAGAGTCCGATGACAAGCAGAAACACCACGATCACAATATACCCGATCAGTGAGTCTAAAAATCCGTTAAGTTCCTTCTTGAA
>CALCGJ010000066.1 GCA_937900965.1 uncultured Bacteroidota bacterium
AAGAAAGACCTTACGCCGCTGGAACAATGCGCTCCACCGTGATATCGGGTACCTGGCTGTTGGCCTGACCATCATCTACGCGATCTCCGGTATCGTGATGAACCACTTTAAATCGGGCGATTTTCAGCATCCCGACTACGGGAAAAGATACGAAGACCTGAAGGTTCAACTGCCTGCCAATGGAATTCCAGACAAAACGTATGCTTTATCAATCCTGGACCAGGTGGGTGAGGCAGATGAATACAAGAGTCATGTTACGGGCAACGGCTACGTCCAGATTTTCTTCAACAGCGGTTCCGTATATGTGGATCTTTCAGACGGCTACGCTCAACTGGAAAAGAAAACGCCCCGGTATATCCTGAAAGAGTTCAACCTGCTCCACTACAACAACATCAAGAAGTGGTTTACATGGTTCTCGGATGTTTATGCCGCTGCCCTGATCGTTCTTGCCATAACCGGACTGTTCGTCCTTCGCGGGAAAAATGGTATTCTCCGCAGAGGTGCCTGGCTCACGGCAGTAGGAATCATTATCCCGGTAATTATCATTTTGCTTTACACCTGAAACCCGGATACCGGATGCCGGATACCGGATACCGGATATACGATACGCGATCCGGGATATCCTTCCCTGAGGTTCATGTCCTGAGCTTTGATAGAAAATAAACACGTTGACCGTTGGGTTATGCTTCCAAAATTCGGTACCATAACTTTTGGTATTTTACTCAGGATAAATATTTATCGTTTTAGTTACGAACTTTTCCACTTGCCCTAATAATCAAGAATAAGCAATTTTCACAAAAACGAATAAAATATAAGTATCTTTCACAATTCGTAAGTGTTTTTCACGTAATTTTGTATTATTGTTTTCATAGTAATTAGTGTAAGTATATTTCACAAGAAATGACAGAAAGTAATAATATTTCACGGGAAATAACTGTTTTTCACGGAAGAACAACACCTGAACCGGGAAATATAGTAGGATATGGAGCAATAATAGATGCACTAAAACTTCCTGTGCCCCTGCCACTGCGATTGGTAATAATAAGCAAAAAACGCAGACAATATTCAACCGATGAATGGCTGGTTTTTACGCCAAGGCACCAGCCAGCTGATACCTTGTACTCCCACCTTGTTTTTGCTTTAAAATATGAAGGAGTTAACTTATTAGCTTTTAAAAAACTATTTGAAAAACTCGATCCCAATACCATCGAACAATGGATTCTTAAAGAGCCACAAAGTCAATTTAGCAGGAAAATTTGGTTTCTCTACGAATGGCTTGTGCAGAAGGAATTAAATGTTCCAGATTTAGCTTCAGGGAATTATGTGCCATTGCTAGATGACAACCTTCAATATGTAAGTCAGCAAAGCACCAACTCAAACCGTCAACGCATAAAAAATAACCTTCCTGGCAATATAAACTTCTGCCCACTGATAAACAAGACAGATAAAATTGAACGATTTATTGCAGAAAATCTATCCGAAAAGACGAATAGGATTTTAAATGAGGTACACAGGAATGTCCTGCTGCGTACTTCAGCGTTTCTTTTGCTAAAAGACTCCAAGGCTTCTTTCAATATTGAAGGGGAGAATCCGACACAAACGAGAGCTTTCAGGTGGGGACAAGCAATTGGTCAGGCAGGGAATAAAGAGTTAAGTAAGGAAGAATTACTCCGATTGCAACAAATTGTTATTGAAAAAAGTCGATTCATAAAAATGGGATATCGCACTGGTGGCGGTTTTATTGGAGTACACGATCGTAACACAGGTGAACCTATCCCCGAACATATTTCAGCCAGATGGCAGGATGTCGATCCTCTTATTAACGGAATGATCGATGCGGAAAGGCAGATGCAGGATGCGTTATTTCATCCAGTACTGACAGCGGCTAAAATAGCCTTTGGTTTTGTCTTTATTCATCCTTTTGTAGACGGCAATGGCAGGCTACACCGGTATTTGATTCATCACATTTTAACAAAAATGAAGTTCACTCTCCAAGGAATAATATTTCCGGTTTCGGATGCAATTTTAAAGCGTATCGAAGATTATCGTAAAGTACTCGAAACAAATTCACTTCCTCTTTTGGAATTTATTCAGTGGAAAAAGACTCCAGATAACAATGTGGAGGTACTTAATGAAACACTGGATTATTACAGGTACTTTGATGCGACCTTACAAACTGAATTTCTCTTTGATTGCATCGATTATACCATAAACAAGATAATACCTGAAGAAGTGGAATATTTGCACCATTATGATGCAATGAAGGACTGGCTGGATGATCGGTTTCAGATGTCCGACCGGATGGTCGCATTATTAATACGTTTTTTATCGCAAAATAATGGGAAGCTCTCAAAGCGGGCTTTAGGTAAAGAATTTTCTGAACTTAGCGGGGAAGAAGTTGTTGATATTGAAAATCAATACAAATTTTATTTTTTAGATGTGAAGGGTGAGCAACTTTTAAGTTGAGAAGCTGACAGTGGTGGTTCAGGGCTAAACAAGGAATGAGATGGTCATTTACACCGGCTCTTCAAATCCAGTGTTGGAAACCCTGTTTCGCTTTAGTTTTTTATAATTTTCCCCTTGTACAAAGCATAGCTGTTTTTATCATATCCAATCACAAAGTAAATTCCTGGATTCAGGTTTGACATGTCAATTTTGGTATCATTACGCCAGGCAATTAGTGCACCCAGTATGTCATATAGTTCGAATGAAGTAATTTCATCCGAAGAAAACGTTGCGATATCCGTTACAGGATTTGGATAAAGCCGGATATTGTTAATGAGAGGATTATCACTGTTTATAAGGTCATCATCTGCCGATGTCGGATTACTGTAAGTGACTGATCGCCAAAGCCCCCGGCCATAGGTAGATATGCTGACCCGATCCATTGCCGGGTCTTCCGGATGAAGAAATATCTCTACTTCGGATGCCAGGATGGCGGCAGGTAACCCATCTGAGAAATTCACCCAATCTTCCATGGACTCATCTTTAAAGAACACTCCAACATTGGAGGCTACGTATAATCCCTCAAAGTTTGTCCGGTTGTAATAAGCCAGATCGCTTAAATATACATCGGGTAATGTGCCTGAAATATCCTCCCAGTTCAAGCCCTTGTCTTCCGATTTATAGACCTTCCTGTTAAGCGTAATGTAAACAACATCCTGATTCAATGGATGCGCTTCAATATCAGTTACTCTGCCTGGTCCGGGAAGTTGATTGGTTAAATTTGAAAACACTGGTGTTACATCCATAACATTATCAGACCGGTACAACCCACTGGCGGTAGCAAAGTAGAAAATATTTTCATCGGCAGGTGCATGTTCAACTACTAAAAGTGTGCCTGTTCCATTCGAAATTTTGGTCCATGACGGATCTTCATCCAGCAAATTGGTTGCACGCCACAGGTTTTGGTAACCTAGAAACATTACGTCAGGATTCGTTTCGTGCTGACAAAATGGGGTAACCCAGTCTCCCTGCTCTGTGATTCCTCCAATACCCGGACCGGCAATTATTTTAGTAGCTGAGTCGTTCACCCTACGGTACATCGGTCCAAATTCCCTACAACCATAACCCAGCGTAGTATCTGCAATATCCATTGCAGTTTCCATACCGTCGGCAAGCATTTCAGATTGCATCCAGGTATCGGTATGGTAGGTTGAAATTCCATTGTCCTGGAATCCTGCTGATATGTGGTTACTGATCAGCTTACTCTGGCCTAATTTGTATTGTTGCCCGATCGCCAGTCCGTCTACGATACGGTTCCAGGTGGTCCCGTCATCGTCCGTCCACCAGATACCCCCGTCATTACCTACATATAGTTTTCCGTCAAGCGGATTGTATTCAAACACATGTATATCCGGATGAACCGGATAGACCCCACATTCACCAAACTGGTTTGATACCATTAACCAGGTTTGACCCCCATCGATCGACTTCCAGCAGTTAATTCCCCCTGCATAAATGATATCTGAGTCCAGGGGGTCAATGTCAATGTCAAGGTCATACCA
>CALCGJ010000067.1 GCA_937900965.1 uncultured Bacteroidota bacterium
CACCTGACAGAGAAAGCATTCATGCGATAGGCAGGATAGTAAGACACACCGTGATCGTATTTGTTCATGCCATGAGCCCACGCTTTGAATGGACCATGTGATGTGGAGGACCAGATCAGGGTGGCAAATTCCTCAAAATCCCAGGTAAGATTGATGAAACGAGCGCCACTCAATTGGGCGTTGTATCCGGAATAACCGTTGTACAGTAATGGGCTGGCTGCAAAGGCATTGTTGACATAATAGGCAAAGAGTACTTCCCACTCGGCTTGAGAGGGAATATGCCAGCCAGGGGGACAGAGTCCCTGAACCTGCTCTTCATCAGAATATGTCATCAATTCGTCCCATTGATACAATCCACCATATTGCATGCATTTGGAAGTAAACTCATTGAAGCAAAATTTTTCCGGGATGCAGTTATCACGCTGAAGATTGGAACTGGGTGTCTGGAGCCCATAGTTCAGGTTCTTTGCCAGCCAGCATTGGGTGTTTATCTGGACGGTAGGATAAAGCTGGCCGTCACGGATGTCGATAACGGTGTCACCGCAACTGTGTAATGACGGACCTGCGATTGTCAGGGTTTGGGTGGACTGCGACTGGCATCCGTATGCATTGGTATAGGAATAGGTAACCAGGTGGGTTCCCGCTCCGGCCAGAGCTGGATAAAGCGTGCCGTTGGAAATACCGGCCCCGGAGTAAGTCCCGTGCAGTGGAACCCCACCACGCAGAAGTATTGGTCTGGCATTGGTAGTGGTGATGGTGTCGTGGCATAGAAATAAGGATACAACAGGGGGTGGACTGATTTCCACTACGACAGCGTCATTGTTCCCGGGGCAGTTGTTGGCCGACGGGAATACTGTGTATGTAACCGACTCAATATAGGTTCCTGTATTTACCAGCTGTTGAGCAATTATCCAACCAGTACCTGCAGAATAACCCGATACATTCGGAGAGCTTCCGATAGACGTCCAGCTAAATGTTGTACCGGTCACATGGGAGCCCAGGTTGATTGAAGAGCTCTCTCCAGAACAGATCGTTTGGCCGGATGGTGTGAATAGCACATCGGCCACCGGGAATACAGTCACGATATATGTGGAGTCTGTCCCCGGACAACCATCCGCTTCAGGTGTTACGGCATAACTTACTTGTTCTTCACTGACGCCGTTGTTGACAAGTGTTTGCGATATTATGGATCCTGTTCCGTTTGAATAGCCGGTAAGATCGGGAGAACTACCCATGGCTGTCCATGAGAAGGTTGTGTTTGGAGTTTGAGAGGAGATGGAAATGGTTATTGTGGTTGAGGAGCAGATCGACAGAGTTCCGGGAAGAAAAGAGATTTCAGGCCGGGGTTTTACAAAAACGGTGATAGAGTCTGGTATCCCTGTACAGCTATTCGCAAAAGGCATGACTATATAGGTCACTGTTGCTGCTGTCGTTCCGGAATTGAAAATTGCCTGACGGATCCTGTTCCCTGTATCTGCACTGAAGCCCGATACCAGTGGAGAGTTTGCAGATGCACTCCAACTGAAACCCGATCCGGCAACATGTGACATCAGGAATATATCGATCGTATCTCCTGAACAAACAGTGTCGGTCTCTGGGTTGAAATAAACGTCGGGAACAGGAAAAACCTCAACCTGTGCTGATGTATCAATCCCCAGGCATCCTTCTGCGACAGGAGTCACTGTATAGAGAACTGATTCAATATCAAATCCGGAGTTTGTCAGGGTTTGCGAAATTTCAATTCCCGAACCATCACTAAATCCTGAAACGCTTCCTGAACTTCCTGATGCTGTCCAACTGAAAGTGCTGCCAGGGACATTGCCCTGGACGGTTAGCTGGGTTGTATCACCTGAACA
>CALCGJ010000068.1 GCA_937900965.1 uncultured Bacteroidota bacterium
AATGCCCGAAGCTGATCTCCCGCTCCAATATTGCCCGTATGAACCGGGAGTTTATTTGTGCCAAGGTTATATAAAATTAGGACCTCCGCATCCACAACTGGAACGCTCAGTATTTGAGCAAATTCAAACATTATTGAATTTATCTGCGTTCCTAGGTTGTTCCTTCGGAAGTCCTAATTTGTTTACATTTGCCGAGTTATGAAATTCTCCGAGATTCCTGCAGATCCTTCCATCAAAAATAAGCTGATCCAGACAATCAGCGATCAGCGTGTTAGTCATGCCCAGCTCTTTTTTGGCCCCGAAGGTTCCGGAAAACTTGCACTTGCCATCGCTTATGCACAGCTGATCAATTGTACGAATCCACAATCTGCCCCTAAATCCCCTGTCTCACCCCCCAACCCCCTAAAGGGGGAGCTTTCCACCGAAGGTGGAAGTAAGTCCCCTTTAGGGGATTTAGGGGTGAGTAAAGGCTTGGGAGTCGAGACTGGGGATTTAGGGGTGAGTAAAGGCTTGGGAGTCGAGACAAGGGATTTTGGGGTTGACTCCTGCGGCACCTGCCCCTCCTGCATCCAGTACCAGAAGCTGGCTCACCCCGATCTTCACTTCTTCTACCCTGTGGCTACCTCTAAGAAGGTGCCTTCAAAACCCTCCAGCAAACTCTACATCACTGAGTGGAGGGAGTTCCTGCTAAGTCATGATTATCTGGTTTCTCTTCCCGGATGGTACGATTTCATTGGAATTGAAAATAAGCAGGGGACCATCTATACGGAAGATGCAAGTGAGATAAACCGTATCCTTGGATACAAGAGTTACGAGTCGGAATACAAAGTGGTGATCTTCTGGATGATCGAGAAGCTCACTTACGCAGCAGCGCCCAAACTGCTTAAAATATTGGAGGAACCACCCGAAAAGACCCTTTTTATTCTGGTTTCAGACAACCCCGACCATGTGATCCCAACAATTCTTTCCCGTTGCCTGCCAGTCAGGATCCCCCGGTCAACCGGATCCCCACTTCAGGACAAATTGAGAAGGAACAGGGAGGCCAGCAACGAGGAGGACCAGGTGAACTTTGAGATTTTCCGGAAATGGATGCGCATCTGTTTTGCCGGTAACGTCGCCGAGTCTGTTGCATTTGCTAACGAAACAGGTAGGATTGGCAGGGAGAAACAAAAGAGCCTCATGCATTATGGATTACAGGTTGCCGGCCAGAGCTCTTCTCTGCTTCATGGTGTCACCTTACCGGGAAATGATGGAAGCGAAGAGACGAATTTCATCAGCCGTTTTTCACCCTATCTCACACAGGAAAGGCTCCCGGCTTTTTACGAACTCCTTAACACTGCTATTTTTCATATCGAGCGCAATGCCCATGCCCCTACTCTGTTCCTGGACCTCTCACTGAAAATCTCCTCTCTTTTCAAAGGATAACATCCTTAATTTCAATATCCTTTTTTTTGTACCTTTGCCTGTATTCTGACCAACATGGAAGAGAACGACGTAAATCCAACAAAGCCTAAAGCCAACGCTTTCCTGAGCCGGGGTTGTTGCGAACCACCCCGGGCCGGACAAAAGAACGACCAGATTTTCATGCACAGCTGCAGTAAATTTGATGTTGTCGACTGGTTTGGCAAGATCCCGGCACCATTGGGATATATTCCTTTTGATATCGTGGAGGTCAGGTTCAAAAATTGCCGGAAGGATTTTTTCCGTACAACTCCTGACTTGATTCTGAAAATTGGTGATATTGTTGCTGTGGAGGCCTCTCCCGGGCATGATATTGGCATCGTTAGCATGGCCGGTGATCTTGTAAGGTTGCAACTCAAAAACAAAAAAATTGATCCGGCTTCAGAAGAGATTCGAAAAATATACAGAAGAGCCCGGATCACCGATGTTGAGAAATGGATCACTGCCGTGGAGAATGAAGACTCCACGATGTCCCAGGCCAGGAAAATAGCGGAGAGTCTCAGCCTCTCCATGAAGATAAACGACGTGGAATATCAGGGTGATCACACCAAAGCCATCTTTTACTATACCGCTGAAGACAGGGTTGATTTCAGGGAGTTAATCAAAGTGCTTGCCGAAGAGTTCAAGGTACGTATTGAGATGCGGCAGATCGGTGCCCGGCAAGAGGCCAGTAGGTTAGGAGGAATCGGATCGTGTGGGAGAGAGCTATGTTGTTCTACATGGATGAACCAGTTCCATTCAGTCACTACTCAGGCCGCACGTGTTCAGCAACTCTCGCTAAATCCGCAAAAACTGGCCGGACAGTGTAGTAAACTGAAGTGTTGTCTGAATTATGAATACGATATTTACATGGATGCCATGAAAGGTTTTCCCAGTCCGGAAACTATCCTCCAAACCAAGAAAGGGGATGCCATCCATCAAAAGTCCGACATTTTCAACAAGTTGATGTGGTATTCCTATGCCAGGGAGCCACACAACCAGATGGCTATTCCTGTCGATAATGTTATCCGCATCATAGAGCAGAATAAGAGCGGAAAACTTCCTCCTAACCTGGAAGATTTCTCAAATATAACGGAAAAGAAATCCGATTTCGAAAACGAAAACCTCCAGGATGAAATGAGTTACCTGGATCATTCATGAGTCTCGCAGAATGACCTCAACCTGTATGCACCTCCTCACTCAAATCAAATCTTTCCTTCTGGCAGGACTATTCCTGGTTCTTTTAAACTCCTGCGATGATCAGCGGTTTTTTGAAGAAAGCGTAAAAATTGATGATGGACAATGGCATTCGGATAACATCCTCATCTTTTCCACCGTTATAACAGATACGATCTCTGGATACGATATCTATCTTGATGTGCGAAATGATATTAGCTATTCATACAGTAACCTCTACCTCTTTATGAAGACCATCTTCCCGAACGGACATGTGACCCGCGACACAATTGAGTGTATGCTGGCATCATACGACGGGAAGTGGCTTGGATCAGGGACAGGAAGCCTGCGATTCAACCGGTTCCTCTTTCAGCAGGGGATGCAGTTCCAGATCGCCGGGACATATCGGTTTGAGCTGGAACAGGCTATGCGGGTAGAGGTACTAAAAGGGATTAAGGACATCGGAATACGGATCGACAAAATCAACTAACAGATCATTCACAAACGTATGGGATCGGGGAAAAAACGTACTATCTCTACGAAAAAGAGCAAACGCTTTATCTGGGGTTTCTGGCTTTCCTATTTTCTTGGCCTCATCCTTGTTATCCTGCTCTTTATATCTATTGGATCAGGAATGTTCGGCAAGATGCCAAGCTTCCAGGAGTTGGAAAATCCTGAGAGCAACCAGGCAACCGAGATCTTCTCCTCCGACGGAAAGCTTCTGGGAAAATATTACGTGGAAAACCGTTCAAACATCCATTACCAGGATCTCTCTCCCAATATTGTAAATGCATTGATTGCTACAGAGGATGCACGCTTTGAAAGCCATTCCGGGATCGATTTCAAAGCTACCCTCAGGATGTTTTATGGTATCCTTTCAGGCACCGATAAAGGTGGTGGAAGTACGATCACCCAACAGCTTGCCAAGAATCTGTTTCCACGAAAACCAAGGTATACAAAGCTGGAGCTGGGAGTGATGAAGCTGAAGGAGTGGGTGACAGCCGTGAAGCTGGAACGCAATTACTCCAAACAGGAGATCCTCGCGATGTACCTGAATACTGTTGACTTCGGGAGCATGTCGTTCGGGATTAAATCGGCTGCAAAAACCTATTTCAACAAAACACCAGCCCAACTCAACCCCGAGGAGGCCGCCCTGCTGATCGGCATCCTGAAAGCCCCGAGCTTCTTCAGTCCGGTACGCAATCCCGACCGCGCCTGGGGACGTAGAAACATCGTTTTAAAGCAGATGGAAAAATACGGGTATATTTCCCGTATCGAGTATGATACCTTGAGAGATTTTCCCATCGATATGTCAAACTACCGGATCCAGGATCACACGACCGGCCTGGCTACCTACTTCCGCGAATACCTTCGGATGTACCTCACCGAATGGTGCCACAGCCATTCCAAGGAGGATGGGATACCCTACAACCTATATCGCGACGGACTGAAGATCTACACAACTATCAACACGATCCTCCAGGGTTATGCGGAAGAAGCAGTTCGTGAGTATATCGGGAAAGAGTTGCAGCCCTCCTTTTTCAACCATTGGAAAGGACAGCGCAATGCCCCGTTTGTTTTTGAGGAGAACGAACGGGAGGAGATCCAGAAACTGCTGACTTCAGCCATGCGGCGTACCGACCGCTACTACCGGATGAAAAAAGAGGGGTATTCAGAAGATGAGATCTATCAGAATTTCAAGCAGCCCGTAAAGATGAAAGTCTTCTCGTGGAATGGTCCTATCGATACTATCCTGACCCCGATGGATTCGATCAGATATTACAAGTTTTTCCTTCAGACCGGAGTGATGTCGATGGATCCTCATACCGGCTATATCCGGGCTTATGTTGGGGGTATCGACAACAAATACTTCCAGTACGACCATGTGATTATTAGTAAACGTCAGGTGGGATCTACCTTTAAACCGTTCCTCTACACGCTCGCAATCCAGGAGGGTGAAACTCCCTGTACCCGATATCCCAATGTACAGCCGGTCATCGAGCTGTCGAATGGCGATAAATGGGCCCCTGAGAACTCAGACGATAAACTTATCGGGGAAGAGGTTACCCTGAAATGGGCTCTTGCCAATTCCAATAACTGGATCAGTGGCCAGTTGATGAAAAAATACTCCCCGCAGGATGTCATCACGATTACCAGGAAAATGGGAGTTACCAGCTATATTCCTCCCGTCTATTCTATTGCACTTGGTTCGGCCGACCTCTCCCTGTACGAGATGGTTGGAGCCATGAGTACTTTTGCCAATAAGGGGCAATGGATCGAGCCGATCTTTGTCACCCGTATCGAAGACAAATTTGGAAACGTACTGGAGCAGATTGTTCCCAAACAACAGGAGGCCATCAGTGAAAAGACAGCCTATCTTATGATCGAGATGCTGAAAGGGGTTGTTGAATATGGCACCAGCGTCAGGCTGAAATACAAATACGGATTCACTAACGAGATAGCCGGGAAGACCGGAACAACACAGAACCAGAGTGACGGTTGGTTTATGGGGATTACCCCCGACCTGGTTACAGGTGTATGGGTAGGATGTGAAGACAGGGCCGCCCATTTTCGAACACTTACACTGGGCCAGGGAGCCAACATGGCTCTGCCTGTCTGGGCGATCTACATGCAGAAAGTCTACGCCGATTCAGTTAATACCGGAATCTACAAACGGGATTTCACGCGCCCCAACTTTAAAATTGATGTTACATTTAATTGTGACTCACTACGCCTAAGTGTTGACAAACCCGACAAAAACAAATTTGACGAATTCTAGTCGTCAAACCGTTTGATCGATTCACGGTAGTTAACTCCGCGTTCTTTCAATCCGTTGATCAGGAAATTTACACACTCCGGTTTCTTCCCAAGGAATTCAGGTACGGTAATACCTTTGTGATTATAGATATCCTGTGCAACCATCCGCAGGGCTACCGTAGCTGTATAACCGGTAGTACGCGCCATGGAGTGGATCCGGGTAACCGGGTCATAGGTGTCAAAAAGATCGTAGGTGTAGCGTATCCGTTTTCCCTCCTTCTTTCCCTCAACCACTACTTTCATGACAGTGATGTCGACCTCTCCCTCCTTTAGTTTCCACTTCGGAAACAGCAATTTAGCTGTCAGGTCAATCGGCCTGATCTGATTACCCTTGATTTCAATTGTATCGTGGCTGAAAAAACCGGTTTCACGCAAGCACTTCATCTTTTCTATATGACCCGGGTAGCGCAGGGTCTTCTCTTTCATATCGGGGGCTTTAATGGTATGAATCAGGGAGCGCAGCCCGTCTGTATTAAAAGCTTCCAGGGTGCCTATCCCGGCGAAATTCATCAGCTCCGGTTCGGAGAGTGCCGGTTTCATCACTACTGTTCCATTCTCAACCAGCCGGGCCGGTCGGGTGTACTCTTCGATCACATCGATGGGAGAAAATCCTGCCTTATACTCGTATGGCCACTCCCGTACCTGTGGCAACCCTCCAACATAGTAAGCAACTTTCTCAGTTTTGTCGAGGAGATGATCGGCATATCCGATCAACACGTTGCACATCCCTGGCGCCACTCCACAATCCATAATGACCGTCACGTTTTTCTCCTTCGCAAGCCTGTCCAGTTCAAATGGATCTTCGATAAAAAAAGCGATGTCGATCACATTCTTGCCAGCTTCAATGATTGCCTTCAAGGTTTTGAAGCCCATGAATCCTGGTACGGCGTTGATTACCATGTCGTAACTACTCACCAGGCGGGTGACCTCCTCAGGGAAGCTGAGATCCATCTGGATAGGCTTGATCTCATTTCCGTCAGCCAGTTTCTGTAAAACTTCTTTATTGTAGTCAGCTACTGTTACCTGAAATTTGCTATCCTTAGCCAGGTCCAGTGCCATGGGGCCTCCTATGAGACCGCCTCCCAGGATGATGATTTTCATTGCTTTTTAATCAGTTGAATAGTTAGTTATGGGACAGTAAAAATACTATTTTTGTGGCTCTTATTTTGTACTTAATGCTTTTCACTTCACTCATATTTCTTTTTCTGTTCCTGCCAGTCACACTCCTCTTTTATTTTATAGCCTCGGAGAAGTTTAAAGCCCCAATCCTGTTTCTGGCAAGCCTCATCTTTTATGCATGGGGAGGATTCTCTTACACATCCGTGTTAATCGGTTCAATCCTGATTAATTATGTATCAGGTATATTAATTGGTCGTGCCAGAAGTATAAGAAGCCGGAAAAATTGGTTTGTCGCCGGGATTGTGATGAACATACTTCTACTGGTGATCTTCAAGTACACCAATTTCCTGGTTGATAATGTCAATGTCTTTACCTCCCTGTTTCAATGGGATGAACTGGTGATGAATGCTATAATCCTTCCTCTTGGAATATCTTTCTATACATTCAAAGCCATCAGCTACCTGATCAGTGTCAAAAGACAGGAGGTAGAGGCACAACGAAATTTCATTCAACTCGGACTCTATATATCATTATTTCCGCAGCTGTTGGCCGGCCCCATCGACCGCTACCGGACCCTTGCACCCCAACTTGCGAATCCTGCCCCAACCGTTGAACTTTTTGCTTCCGGAATCCGGCGATTTAGCCTCGGTCTTGCGAAAAAGCTGATCATTGCCAATGCCCTTGCTACAGCAACAACTGAAATCTTCGGATTGCCATTTTTACAGATGGATGCATCCCTGGCATGGTTCGGAGCCATTTGTTACATGCTTCAGATCTATTTCGATTTTTCGGCATATACAGATATGGCAATTGGCCTGGGCAGGATGTTTGGGTTTCGGTTCATGGAAAATTTTGATTTTCCATATATCTCCAAATCGGTTCATGAGTTCTGGCGTCGCTGGCATATTTCGCTATCCTTCTGGTTACGGGACTACCTCTTTCTTCCTATTGCATACTCAACCTCCCGTAAGTTGGTAAAAAAGAGATACTTCAACATTAAAAGTGACTACCTGATTTACCTGCCAGCAGCTTTAATTACCTTCATCATCTGCGGCATCTGGCACGGGGCAGCCTGGACTTTTCTTGTCTGGGGACTTATCCATGGACTTTTCCTCGTATTTGAAAGGATCGGACTTTCCCGGTTCCTGAAGCGTTCCTCATCAATAGTTCAACACCTATACATGTTGATATTCCTGCTCTTTTCCTGGATATTCTTTAGAGCTGATACACTGGCCGGGGCATTTTCATATATCGGAGTAATGGTTGGAGGTGGCGGATTGCCGTTTTCACTTTCGAAAGCGCTACCATATCTTGATTATCAACTCATCACAGCCCTGGTGCTAAGTGTTGTGGGATCCACGAAATTATTCGATCATGGAATCCGGGTTATTAAGAGCGGTTATGGATCCAGGACTCTCGTAATCAGAAATGTTTCTATACATGTATTCGAAATTGGATCCATCTTGTTCGTGCTCGGGATCATGTTTCTTTCCGTTCTGTTTATCGTTTCGGAAACAAATTCTCCATTCATCTATTTCAATTTTTGATTATGGAGAAGGGAAACCATATATATTCTGTTATTCTGGTAATCCTCTTTTCGATTATCCTCTTTTTCCCAACGATTTATGGTTCACTCGACAATTCAGACCAACCTGAGATCAGTGAATCGGAGAACAGAACTCTCGCTGCCAAACCACAACTGGAGATCACCTATGTGGATATCTTTCCTGACCAATACTCCGACTATTATGATGATCATTTCCCCTTAAGAGAGGAGATCCTTCACTTTTTTGGAAGAAATATCAAATTCAAAATTTTTCGAAAGTCACCTGTTCCGGAAAAGGTGGTCATCGGAAGCGATGGTTGGTTGTTCCAGGCAGAGAACCGTTCAATCTACTCCGGGAAAAGGGATTTTACTCCTGAGGAGGCTGAAACAATCTACCTGGAACTTCACAACAGGGCTCAATATCTTGCCTCCCAGGGCATCCTGTTTTACCTGATCATTGCACCCATGAAATGTGAGGTTTATCAGGATGAGCTTCCTCATTTTTTTGTTCGCAACCCTGAAGGGACCCGCACTGATAAGCTGATAGAGCGTCTTTCAACGGATACGTTGATCAGGTTCATCGACATTAAAGAGGCCCTGATAGCGAAAAAAGGTAATGAGAAACTTTATCACAAGACTGACCATCATTGGAGCACAGCCGGCGGGTTTGCAGTCTACAATGAGATAATGAACCACCTGGGCACATTCTATCCTGGAAAGAGATCACTTAACGATACGGATATTTTTCCTGTCATTGACTCTGCCTGGATCGGTGGCCTGGGAAATATGGCAGGACTTGCTCCGGATCTAAACGAGATAAAGTTCCACTATACTGTTAAAAGTCCCAGATCACACATCTCTGAAGAAGAAATATACACACCTCCTGAATGGTTTGCTTATAAAGATATATATGAGGTTAGAAAATATGTGCCTGACAGCACTCTTCCTTCTATTGTTGTGATACGGGACTCCTTTTTCAACAATGTCATTCCGTTTTTATCGGAAGATTTCAAAAATTCACTCTACATCTTTGATGCCTGGCAGTTCCTCCCCAACTACGACATCATTGAGCAGGAACATCCCGATATTGTTCTGCTGGAGGTCTATGAACCCTTCCTCGATCATCTCCTTCCAGCCAAATAGTGGGAGAATTGATTAAAAGATAATAGTTTGCCTGGGCCAGGAGTCTCGCTTTAATCGTCAATTTATGCCTTTCAGCTTGAAGATCAAGCTATCATGACGGATATCACATAACCTGGTGTTAAAAAAGTAAACCTTAAGGACTTTTTGGTTGAGTGATTCAATGGAACCAACATTCAGAATTTCGGAGACATGAAAAGGATACCAAATTCCGGGTTTTAGCTCCGTGGAGGGCCTGTCAGGGAATTGAATTTGATGATAAAGGAAGTTTGTAAAGGAGCTATCCTGGACCGTAACAATAATACCCGGTAATTTTGCTGTGTCGGCCGACTCCCTTATCATGTAGTTGAATTCCAGGTCATATCCAAGTTTCCAGTAGGATGTATCGAAGGTGATTGGCCTCACCAGGTTGATAAACAGATTAGGGTCCCTCCCAAAAACAAGGCCAAAGGTATCAAAAGTGAAAATCCCGATGGTATCATACCTGATAGTCCTGAAGAGTTCTGGAAGGATAATCCGGTCATTTTTATTCACATATTGAGTTACAGTTGTCGAAACGTTCAGGTCGTTCATTAGTTCGGAGAGTTTCCGGTCTTCGGCAATAGCAACGGTTTGCAATCCGGGCTTGATTTTATACAGCCGGTTTCTCGAAAGGAAATAATCCCCTTTCAAAAAATCTATCAGCTCAAAATCGCTGGTTACAAACTGGATTGTATTGATATTTCTGAATTCCGCGGCAGTGTCAATTCCTTGTCCCAGCCAATGGACAAACGGGCGTTCTTCAAACTGATACTTTTTCTGAAGCATGGCGATCAGGGAAGGGGTGATATCCTGGTGGGAAGAGACAGAGCTGAAATGGCGAGAGTTCTTCAACAATGGAGAGTAGATGATCATGGGTACATGATAGCGTTCAATTGCAGAAATAGAGGAGTAGCCAAGCTCCATGAAGAAATGGTCGCCGGTGATAAAAAAGATGGTATTGTCAAAGTCCTCCCTCCCGGAATAGGTTTCGAAGAATTTGCGCAAAGCATTATCGGTATATAATACGGAGGAAAATATCTCCGCATTCAGGTCTGTCCGTTCTTTTTTCTCTGTTGGGTAGCCGGGTTTCGATGTCATCTCTTCATACCTTTTCATGTAATAATCTGCACGTGGAGGATGAAACGGATGGTGTGTTGAGAGGGTAAGGTAGATATCCAGTCTTGGCTCTTTGTTCAACGAATCAATTACTTCCAGAGAGCGTGCAAAGGTATACTCATCATGATGGCCCCAAAGGAAATCAGGATAGAGTCCCTTCTTCTCCAGGTAGGAAGGAGGAAAGTAATTCATCAGGAAATCTGTTCCCTGCTTGTTAAAAAAATCTCTGTAGTTGGTAAAGTCCAGATCACCACCGTAATAGACACCCGTGAAATAACCATTTTCTTTCAAGTAACGTATCAGCGAATAGTGAAAAGGTACCTGTGTCGCATCACGCAGAAACTCTCCATTCCCAAATGGCAAAGAGCCAAAGATCGAGGCAAACACATGAAAAGTGCGCTCGGAGACAGAGAGAAAATTATCCCAGTAAAGGCTCTGGTTCTTCAATGAATCCAAAAATGGCGTAAAATTCCCATAATAAGATTGTTCACCGACAACTGCTGACGAGAGTGACTCAACGATGATGAAGACAAGGTTTGGAGGTTCGGCTTTCAGGTTGAAAAAGGAGCCCAGAACATCTTTCGTATTATTTTCATGGACAAGCGGGTATCTCTTACTTGTAAAATTAAATTCCGGATGGATCTCCTGGTACCTGTCAATCTCATTGGTTATTTCATCAGCCTCCTCAGGAATCCCTTTCCTGAAAAGGTAAGAAATTCCTTCGCTGATAAAAAACGAACTCTTGTTAACTTTAAAATTAAAGAGGGTATCAGAACTGAACTCCTCTACCACAGGGGCACGGTAAAGAGAGAGAAAGAGGGCAGCCAGATAACAGAATAACAGCAACGTTATAATCCGGGGTTTTAGTTTTATCCTATAGGCAAAAACCTGAAGAAACCCAAGTAGTATGAGGACCAGAATCACTGGCAGAAATGTCAGAAAATGAAGTGTATTTGAGTTGTTGATAATCATCCTGATCTCACCGAACGAATAACGGAATAACACATCATCAAGAGGTACGAGATTGACAGCAAAATAGCGGATCAGGGAAAACTGCAATAGAGTTAACAGTCCCAGCAAGAGGATGTAAACGATACTCCCAACACTTCTGTTTATCAGTGAAAGAAAGAGAAACGGGATGAACATAAGAAGGGCAAAGACAAGAAATGCCCTGAAATCATAAAGCAACCCGGTTGCTTCCAGAACAAGTGGTTGTTCAAGCAAAGCAGTTGCGTGTTTCAAATAATAGAACTCCAGTATCCGAAGAATGAGGATTAAAGGTAGAAAGGCGAAATTCAGAACAAGGTACCGGTAAGCAATATCAAAAACCTTTTCTTTCATATTATTCGATCGTCACTTCGTAGATCTCACCTATAATGTCATTTTTTGGAAACGGAATGTTTGCCTGATCAAACATCGACCCTACCCACCAGCGGGTGTTGTGAAACTCCTGGGAGATAATCAGTAGCATCTGGTTGTTCGGAATCGATGTAATGGTTTGATCCACATATCCTACCACCCGCAGTTGATCCTTCTCAGGGCCTATCCTCCAAATAATCCTGTCGGGTTGCCAGTCGATCTGGAAATAGTAGTAGGGAGATCCAAAGATCTCATCGTCCGGCTCCGGCCTCTTGGAGGTGATAGCCCTGTATGTATCACCCCACTTGTGTTGCCAGAACACCTGATCATTGTAAATAATCGGGTTGCATCCGCCAGCATAATTTACGGGTTCGGGACAAGCCATATCCCAGTTGGTACAGGAGACAAGAACCTTATCATTCATCTCCTGCACCTCTCCAGGCATCGCAACATTCCAATTGGTCACATTATGCTGATCAATCAGTCCCTGGTTGTATGCAGGAGGAAGAACGTAGTTAGGGCAGTATTTCACCGTTTTCAGGATCTCAAAATCGATCTCTGAATAGCCGACATTTTTTACACGATCGTCCTGATCGCCACCGTAATAATTGGCAAAATAACCTGTTTTGTTACAATCGCGACGATGGTTCCAGGAGGCCCTGTCCTGCGTAATCAGCCATATTGCATTGGTCAAACCATTCCATAACCCGTTTTTATTCAGCAGCTCTGTCAGTTTAGCCTTGACGGTCCATTTTCCATAGGTGAAGCCGTGACGAGTGATAACCCCTACATTCTGCTTCTCCCACTTTCCAAACTCTGTGCCAGGATTTTTCATGATGATCTTGTGTTCTGACTGATCAGAGATCACAGTTTCGCAGGGCCGTTGACTGGTGCTTGCGGTTATAGACACCAGTTCTTCTTTCCGGTAGAACCGCTGGTTCCAGTTGTACTCCCTCAGTGAATAGTCATCTTTCAGAACATCGGCAATGACAGGGATGTTACTGTATTTGGTATTGGGATCGATATAATGCACAAATTGCGCAAAAGCAGATTTTTTGTTGATCTCAGGATCGTTTCCGCAGGATGCCGTAAAGAACTTCCCATATTTATCCGCAGGATACTGCCAGGGATCGATGTATATTCCGGCCCCCGGGTCCGGTTTTGCGATCACCTTTAAGGTAAAGGGATACCTGTTTACAATTGTTTGGGGCATTGTTGACCCCTCTCCATAAAGGAAATAAAAAAATGGATTCTGGAATGAACTGTCCTGCATCAGGCTGATATTCTGAACATAAGGTGGAATCCCATGGCTGTCGAGCATGGCCGTTTCAGTTACAACCAGCATAAAGCTGTATTCGCCTGTCCGCAGGTTTCGTTTCCACCGGTCATTTTGTCCATCCGTGAAGTACCTTTGTTCATCCCTGGGATTCCCGACAATCCTGAAACTGTCTGTCACCCTGTGGAACTCTCCGTCGGCCGGGATCTCTGCGGTCAAAACAAACGTTTTCTCTACATCTTCCCAGCTTCCGTAAAAATTCTCCCAGGCGAGTGGATGAATCATCGTGGAATCGTACTGATCCCGCTCCGGGAACTTATAGGATTCGTTCTGGTAATAAATCTTGAAAGCAAACTTCCTGGAAGCCGGGCTGGTGTTCCTGATAAAAAATTCCATCTGAAACATACCATCCTCCGTTTGCCTGGATGAGGGAACCAAAAATCCTGATTCCCGGGGAGCAATATAATCGAGGTAGAGGAACTTTCCCCCGGTGACATTCCCGGTCTCCTCACCTGAAGAATCAACCGTCCAGTTGATCATAGGATTAAAATCCCTGATGGCAAACGCTCCTGTGGTTACCTCAGGACTCTCTTCTTTCT
>CALCGJ010000069.1 GCA_937900965.1 uncultured Bacteroidota bacterium
TCAATATAGGTTGTAGTTCGGGCAAATATTTCTTCTCCAAAGACTCATCAACAACGTATACAGAATCAATATTTTCTGCATTTGTTGCTACCCATTGCAACCAGTTTTGCTTATACCACTCTCCATACAATACCTCAATCCCCATCTGCTCCATTTCTGAAGTCTCGGGCTCCGGTCGTAGGAAATCATCCGGAAGATATTTTATATTGAAGCCCGGCTCAACAAAGCGATTGATCATCTTAGCTGATGTTTCGCCGATTAACAGAACCGTTTGCCTGTGCTTGCTTTTATCACGTGCTCTAAATAAATTTTCGTCTCTTAAAAAATTATCCTTCTTTAAAACGTCCTTCCATTTGGAATAAAAAACATGTTGATTCTCATCCTGTTTCTTTTTGATTCCCTGCGTGATATCCGTACCGTGCGAAATTCCCTCTAAGTGGATGACGACTGACTTCGGTTGAAAGACAGTCCGATATCCTGCCGCACGAATCTGCATAGCTAAATCGGTGTCTTCGTAATATGCCGGGGCATATTGGGTGTCAAAACCTCCCAGTTGATTCCAAAGATCCCTCCTCACACAAATGCAGGCCCCCGAGCAATAATCAACATCTTTCAGGTAATTATACTGGGGCCGGTCAGGATCATCTTCCCTGCCGTAATTCATGGCTGATCCATCCTGAAAAACGATGCCTCCCGCCTCCTGCAGCTTGCCTGTTGAAAAAACCAGTTTAGCTCCAACCATACCAACTTCCGGTTTCTCTTCCAGGGTTTTTGCAAACCACGTCAGCCACTCAGGCTGAACAAGGGTATCGTTGTTTAACAGGATAATATACGCTCCTTTTGCCTGTTTGGCGGCATCATTGCAATTGGCTAAAAACCCTTTGTTTGTTTCATTCCTGATCACCCTGACATTCTTCACAAACTGGTCAGAAAACCTGGTGTCATCAGTTGAAAAATCATCCGCAATGATGATTTCATATGATATATCGATTGAGTTTTTCAGGATTGACGCCAAACAGTCGAAGCTGTATTCCCACTGATTATAAACCGGAATGATGATGCTGAAAAGCGGCGTTTCTGGTTGGGGTGGAAACTCAAGGATGGCTTGATGCTGCTGCTGAACCTCCTCAGGCAGTCTCTGTCCCTGCAGGTATAATATGGATCTGCGTACAAACTGTCCAAATCCTTCCCGTTTTAGGAGTTCCAACCCAAATCCAATGTCTTTGAAAAAAGAGGATATGGTTGCACATCGGGAATGAAACCATAAACACAGTGTTCGTTTTTTTGGTTTGTGAGATAATGTAGTGCAAAACTCGACAAGCTCTTCGATATTCTTTTTCACTGCTTCGGGCGAACAGATTGCCGAATTCAATTTTTGTCCGCCGAGCCCCACTTCCTGTTGCAGCCGCTGATCCTGCAGAAGGGCTATCACAGATCGGGCAAACTCATCGGGATCATCGGCAATCATAATCTGCTTTCCGTGGGTCGCTTCAAACCCCTGTGCTCCGATCGATGTTGCCACCACGGGTATGCCATGTGCCATGGCTTCATTGACCTTCCCTTTCATGCCGCCACCAAAGCGCAACGGGGCTACCGATACGGCGGCCATCTCAAGATAGGGTTTGGTTTCAGGTACATATCCAACCACCTTTATTCCGGGATTATCGGCCAGTGCCAGCACCTCTTCAGTTGGATCACTGCCAATAATCAGGAACTCAGCACTGGGAACGGCCTTTATAACTTGTGGCCAGATTTGTGAGGCGAACCATTTGACGGCATCCGGATTTGGGTACCAGGCATAGCAACCTATAAAGAATACAATGGGTTTTCGATCGCCGGGGTTCCTGCGATGGGTCTGAACAATGTTCGGAATAAGAATGACATTCCCAACTCTCTCTACCTCTTTCAGCAGGTAATAATCATCTTTGCTGACTGCAATCGTGACATCGGCCGATTTGTAAACACCTAATTCCTTCTTCTTGGTTTGTTCCACCTTAGTGGCATCTATTTCTCCTAATCTTGCCTGCGTCTCTTCACGTGCAAAGTGAACATCAACCGAATCCACAATGGTAAATGCTCCGGGCAGAGCCAGTCTAAATTTGGGCATCATCTCCTCAGCGATCCAATACAGATTAAAGTATCCTCCAACGTAATGATTCTCCTTTATGGCTTCAAGGAAAATACCCTGTTTAACAGGTAAAACCCGAATCCCTTCCTTTTTAAGTTTCTCACTGTAGGGGATAAAATCACTTGATGTATTGTATTCAATATGAGAATCGGCAATGCAAAAATCAATTTCCCAGAATTCGGATAATATCTTCAGGATAGCGGTAAACCTCAGCTCGCCTGAACTTTTATCAGGTCGGGGTATATTGTATGAAACAACCAGAATTCTTGGTTTTACACCCATCCTTATGATCTTAACCGGTTTATAAGATTACCAAGTTTAACAGGAAGCCACATGATGAATTTACCTGCTTTATAGGTTTTTGAATTCAGAATTGTATCTGCTTCCGATGACAGGGGGGTAATGAGTTCCCCGTTGTTCTGCTCTTGTTTTTTAGTTGTCTGATGTGAAAACACAACTGATTTTGCCATCCTCTCATGTATCACATCCCTGATAACCCTGAAATCATTCTCTTCATTCAGAGCCTCCCTGGTTACTTCCAGCCATCGTAATCCATATTTTTTATCCGGTTCAAGGTGCGCCCCCTCTGCCCATTCATTCCAGGCGTTGATAAAAACCAACTGTTCATCTCCGGAATGCTCCATTTGTGTCAATCCGATTGTAGCCTTGAGAAAGAGTTTATAAAATTCGGGCGATGAGTTTAAAAATAGTGCACCTGTACCCTGCCGTCTTGGCGTATTATCCCATGAAGGGAAAACCCCTCTGAAAAATGTATAGCCTGGTTGTGGAAGGTTTACAAGATGATTCACCATGGAGGGGTAACTTAACATCCAGTAGTCCTGAATATCAGCATGTTCGATGCCATTGGTTGTTGCGAACAGGTTTTTGTCAATGTGGCAACCAGGGTGGAAGTCAAGCGGGAACTGAACTGTTCCGTCAAACCCGATCAGCGAAGGATCAATATCTTTAACAAAGTTGTTCACCGCACAGAGATAAATCTCCTCCTGCATCTCCTTTCTGACAATTTCCCTCCATATCTCTGCGGTTTTTTTCGGATCAGGAAGCCGGTCGACCCGATAGAGAAGTATGAGCAGTTTGTTATTTACCCTGATATATCTTTTGTCTTTCAGGACAGGCAGAAGGGTTTCAATAAAATTCCTGTCATCTTCGTGTGAATGGATTTGTCCGATCAGGATATCCTCATCATTTCCATCCCATTTTCGTGTCCAGTTTTCATTGGCCCAGCAGATGCAAAACGGGAAGTCGGGTTTGCCCGATTTAAGGTTTTCGTCGAGGGGTGTGCTGAGCAGGCGCTTCCCGTTGAAGTAATAGTAATAATAGCAGAAACCGTAAATCCCATATTCCCTCGCCATGTTTGCCTGTGCCTCCCGTACCTCTGCCAGTCTCAGATCATAAAACCCGAGATCAGCAGGCATGTGAGGCTGATAATGACCGGGGAAAACCGGTCTTGCAGAGGCAACGTTCGTCCACTCTGTAAATCCTTTTCCCCACCAGGAATCGTTTTCCGGAATCGGATGGAATTGTGGCAGATAGAAAGCTATTAATCTTAAGTTATCCATTCAAAACAGCATTTTTTAACCGGGATTGTTTTGATCATTAATTGAAGTAGAATGTGGCAGATCCATCCCCTGGAAAGAGATCAGCTTTGTTGGATTATGAACCTGGAATGCCACGAAATCGTCCTTCCAGTTGTAGAAAATCCGTTTTGTATGATCCCGTACTATAGCAGATACCGTATATTTCCCCGGCCCGAAATAATTCATTATTTCGTAAGATATGAGAACTTTACCAGGCATACGCTTGCCAGATGAAATATTATCAGCTTCAGTGTTTGTGATAAACATGTCATGATGGAAATGATTCCGGATTGTAATTCCATAGATCAGGTTCTCCATGGTTTTTGACAGGTTATACTCAACATCAATGCGAAATTTTTCTCCATTTTTCAGCAGGTTGGTTTCATTATTTTCCTGATCAAAGAATCTTATCGATTCTATTTCAATGATATCCTGTTGATGCTCAATATCAGGAGAGCTGACAGGATTTATTGGCAAAAACTCCTCGGTCTCTTCTGTGATGTCTGATAGGGTTTCATCTAACACTCCCCGTGCTTCATCAACCTGTTCAGATTGACTCTCTTTCATCGCATCCGTATACATGTATTTCGACAGCGCCTCAACCGGTGATCCAAGGTATGATATTTCTCCGTTTTCAAGATACAGAACCCTGTTTGAATATTTTTCAATAGCGATAGGATCATGTGAAACAAACACAATTGTTCTTCCTGATTTGATGATTTTTTCAAAAATACTGAAGCATTTGACCTGGAACCGGGCATCGCCAACGGCCAGTACCTCATCCATAAGAAGGATCTCGCGATTTGTGTGTATAGCTGTCGAAAATGCTAACCTGACCTGCATTCCGGATGAATAGTTTTTAAGTTTCAGATCGATGAACTGATCCAATTCAGAAAAATCAACGATGCTTTTATATTTTCTGTCAATCTCATGTTTTTGCAGACCCAGGATTGTACTGTTCAGGTATATATTGTCTTTTCCTGAAAGCTCCGGATTAAACCCAACGCCAAGCTCCAGGAAAGGTGAAATTTCACCATCCACTTTCACACCTCCTTTATCGGCTGTATAAATGCCTGCAAGAATTTTCAGAAGGGTTGATTTTCCGCTCCCGTTGCGGCCAATGATGCTGAAAAACTCCCCTTTCAGTACCTCAAATGATATATCCTTAAGGGCATCAAAGGTTTCATAGGTCGTTTTCTTTCGGAAACGAAGTAATTGCTCCCTGATGGTATTTCTGTTTTCATGAGGAATCAGAAAAGATTTTGAAACATTGTCAGCCCGAATAGCAATCTCGTTGTTCATAGTTGTTATAATTGCTCAATGAGATTCCTGGAAAGTTTTTTCAATATCCAAATACTGCCAATGAAGCAGGGAATCAAGACACAAAGAAAAATGATATGATGATCCCAGTGTGTTATACTGTTGTCGATAAGTGCTAGCCTGGCATGTTCGATGATATAGGTAAACGGATTGGCGTATAAAACCGATCTTACCGGATAGGGTACTGCCGTGATGGGATAAAAAATGGGGGATCCGAAGAAGAGTACCTGCAGAAGAACCTCCCAGATCTGATTCAAATCCCTGACTTTTGCATAGAGGGGCGCTGTAATAAAAGAGATCCCAACTGTGACCAGATAGAGCAGAACCACGTAATAAAAGAACATCAGGATAGAGAGAAAGTGAGGGTAAATACCATAGTAAACAGTCAGAAAGAAAAACAGAATGACCAGGTTGAACAGAAATGCTATGCCGCTGTGAACGGTGGATGAAATGATAATAACCCATTTAGGAATATACACCTTTTTCAGTATTGAGGCTTTATTCACAAAACTGTTCATCCCATTGATGGTGGCATCCTGAAAAAATGAAAACAGGATAAGGCCCATCAGAAGTTTGATGGAGTAGTTAGGGGTTGTTTGATTGAAAATTGTGGAAAATACATAGTTGATCACAAGAAAAATACTGAAGGGCTTTAAAAACACCCAGATAATTCCAAGTACAGATCCTTCATAACGCATTTTCAGGTCTGTTTTGGCTAACATCCAGATGGTATCCCAATAAGGAATCCCTCTCTTATGATGAGTCTCTTTCATTTTCCCCCGCTGTTTTTCAGGCAATACAGATTCAAAAATAGGGAAATTTTATCATTCCCCCTCCCCTGAAGGGAGCCTGACTCACAGGAAGGAACTGTTCTAGTGTTTTATAATCTTACGGGTAATGGACTGCTCGTGGTTCGTCAATACCACTGTATAAATTCCATCCGGCAGAAACTGCAGGTCGATTGTGATTAAAAAGTCATCGCTCAGATCCAGGTCATGTTGTTTATATACTTGCTCACCAAGTTTGTTATAAACGTATAAACACCACGGCACCACGGCACCACGGCACCACTGCACCACTGCACCAATGCACCACTGGGTTAAAGAGGGTGTGAGGGTATGAGGGTATGAGAGTGTGAGGGTGAAAATGCCATTACTGGGATTTGGGAAAATGGATAAGGCAGATGTTTCAGTTTCATGAATTCCGGTGATCAGCACGTAGATGGAGTTGGAGGAGTCGGAGGTGCAGCCGTCCTGGGTTACCCTGGCTGTGTAATAGCCATCTTCGAGCGGGATGTGATGTGCACTGTCGGCTCCCGGAATTGCTGCCTTGTTCAGGTACCATTGATTTCCATCCGGGTAGTCGGAGAGAAGTGAGTCGTTAGAATAGGTGATTACCGGGGGAGTGGGAAGGGGCCTGACCTCAACCGGGAATAGCGTTGGAGTCAGGGCGCTGCAACCCATAAGTGTGGTGTAGGTCACGGTGACGTATTGAGAACCCGGGGCATCCCATGCTACCCGGATAAAGGCGGTCCCCTGTCCGGATATGATCGTACCACCTGTTGAGATATCCCACAGGTAGACAGGCATGCCCGATTCCGTAAAATAGAGGATCTCCGTGGAGCCTTCACATTCGCTGGGACTTCCCGTGATCCCGGGTACAGGAAGCGGAATAACCTCAACCGGAAGGGAGGAAGACAGTCCGGTCCCGCAGATGTTCGCTCCTGCGGCAGTAATTGTATCGGAACTGGCCGACATGGAGAAATCGACAGTGATGACGTTGGTGGTTGCCCCGGAAACTATAGTAGCTCCCGGCGGAACCGTCCAGATGTAGCTGGTTGCATTCGCAATAGGTGGGATGCTGTATACAACACCTGTTTCGCCCTGGCAAACCTCTTCTTTTCCTGAAATGGTTCCGGCCGGAGGAACGGTGTTATTGGTGACGATGCCATTGAAATAGAAGGAGGATGTAGGTATATCATTCATGGCGCTACCGGTTTCATCAGCATACTCACACTCTCCCCCACCCCCGGCATCATTGTTAAACGTCAGCACAGGGGATCCAGTCTGAAGGGTAAAATGGAGATCAAAAAACTTGGTGCTGTCGGGAAGCGACAACGGGACAATACTCGTCCACACCACCAGGATCTTCGTAAGATTGGGATTTACATTCACTACGTTGATCACCATACCGGCCAGTGCTGGATTCAGGTTGGTATACCCCGAATAGGTCATCAGTGTAGAGTCAAAATCCATCCGGAGGGTAATCGCCGTGACCAGGGAGAATCCGGTCACAGTAACAGGAATGGTTACAGCATCTCCCGGGCAAACTGTGGATGATCCGGCGGTGGTGATGGGAGCGTCTCTGGCAAGGAGACATGCGGGTAACAGGAACAGGAATAATGTCAACAGGATAAGCGCCCGAAGCCGGTTGCTTCGTCGGCACGCCTTTGGCGTACCTTCTCGCAATGACAATGATGCTTTAATTTTCATTGTTACCTGTTTCCGATTGAAAAAGATTTTTCCTTTACTTTGTTGATTCATTGATCCAGGATCTAGCATCCAGGATCCAGGATCCAGTCACCAAACAATGCATAAAATTACGAAAATATTAGCGATTCCCATTCTGCTGAGCATGGTTGTTTCCATCAGTGGCTATTCCCAGGTGGATCCAAAGAGTGTTCTCGATACGGTTGAAACGGCTGAAGGGGCTGTGGTACTCTACAAGAATTATTCCTGGGAGTTTCTGGGCGATGAGCCGGTGATGCTGAATATAGACCAGGATTCCACGGGTCTTCTTTCAGTCGGATGGGTAAATGACCGGATAAGGGGATACGGTCAGATGAAACCTGATTCGATCAGGGATACAGTGCTTATTCTGACCTCCGAAACGATGCCTTTTGTCATGCCATTAACCGGGTATCTCATCCGTGGATTTATGTATACCCACAAAGGGTTGGATATCAGGGCAAAAATGAGTGATACTGTTCGGGTTGCGTTCGATGGGGTGGTCAGGTATGCCAGGTATAACCGGGGAGGATTCGGGAACCTTATAGTTGTGAGGCATTTCAACGGACTGGAAACATTCTATGCACACCTGTCGAAAATCGAAGTAGAGGTAAACCAGTTGGTGAAAGCAGGCGACCTGGCAGGATTGGTTGGCTCAACCGGAAGAAGCCGGGGGCCCCATCTTCATTTCGAATTCAGGTACATGGATATTCCTGTGGATCCTATGCGTGTGATCTCATACAACAGTGCATGTCTGGTATCCAATGTTTTGCCAATCCGGAAAGAGGTTTTTTATCCGAATGACTGGGATGCCAAAGCGGTCTATCATAAAATCAAAAGCGGCGATACCCTTGGTCACCTCGCAGGAAAATACCGAACCTCGGTGAAGGAGATCTG